>JACCYY010000169.1 GCA_013696235.1 Sporichthyaceae bacterium
TCGTCGAGCCGCTCGCCGCCCACCTCGTACGCGACGCAGATCGGCACCTTGTCCAGGCCGGACAGCACGTCGAGCTTGGTCAGGAACAGGTCGGTCAGGCCGTTGACGCGGGTGGCGTACCGGGCGATCACACTGTCGAACCACCCGCACCGGCGGAGCCGGCCGGTCGTGACACCGATCTCGGCGCCGGTCTTGCGCAGGTGCTCGCCCATCTCGTCGTGCAGCTCGGTCGGGAACGGCCCGGAGCCCACCCGGGTCGTGTACGCCTTCAGGATGCCGACGACCCGGTCGATGCGGGTCGGACCGATGCCGGCGCCGGCGGCGGCACCACCTGCCGTCGGGTTCGACGACGTGACGAACGGGTACGTGCCGTGGTCGACGTCGAGCAGCGTGCCCTGCGATCCCTCGAGCAGAACCACCTTGTCCTCGTCCAGCGCCCGAGCGAGCAGCAGTGACGTGTCGACCACGTGGCCGCCGAGCCGCTCGACGTACCCGAGGTACTCCTGCACCACCGCGTCCACCTCGAGCGCTCGCCGGTTGTAGACCTTGACCAGCAGCTGGTTGGTCTCGCGCAAGGCGAGCTCGAGCTTCTGCCGGAGGATCTTCTCGTCGAACAGGTCCTGCACACGGATGCCGAGGCGGGCCATCTTGTCGCCGTACGCCGGACCGATGCCGCGGCCGGTCGTCCCGATCTGAGCCTTGCCCAGGAACCGTTCGGTGACCCGGTCACGGGCGACGTGGTGCGGCATGATCAAGTGCGCGTTCGCCGAGATCGCCAGGCGGTCGCACGAGATGCCGCGAGCCTCCAGGCCGTCGATCTCCCCGATCAGCACCGCCGGGTCGATCACGACCCCGTTCCCGATCACCGGCACGACGTCCGGCGTGAGGATCCCGGACGGCAGCAGGTGCAGCGCGTACGACTCGTCGCCGATCACGACGGTGTGGCCGGCGTTGTTGCCGCCCTGGTAACGGACCACGTAGTCGACCCGATCACCGAGAAGGTCGGTCGCCTTGCCCTTGCCCTCGTCGCCCCACTGAGCGCCGACCAGCACGATCGCGGGCATCGGTGGTCTCGCTTCCTCTGGCCCAGCCCCGCCGTCCCAGTGCAGCCGGAGCGTGCGAGAGACTACTGGACCGAGCCGTGACGGCCCGGCTCGAGAGGAAGGTGCGGACGACTGTGCGCGAGCTTCTGGTCATCGCCAATGCCAAGGCGGGCAGCGCCGTCGACGACGCGGTCGAGGCAGTCAGTGGCGTCCTCTCCGCTCGGGCGACGATCGAGATCTCCCGGCCGGACGGACCCGAGGATCTGGTCGAGGCTCTGCGCGGCCGAGCCGGTCGCGAGGTCGTGGTTCTCGGCGGCGACGGAAGCCTGCACCTCGCGGTGCAAGCCCTGTACGACCTCGACGACCTCGACGCCACGGTGATCGGGCTCATCCCGATGGGGACGGGCAACGACTTCGCCCGCACGATGGAGCTGCCGCTGGACCCCGCGGAGGCGGCACAGGTCGTCCTCGACGGATCACCGCGGCAGCTCGACCTCCTCGTGGACGGCGATGGCGGCGTGGTCGTGAATGCCGTTCACGTCGGGGTCGGTGCCGAGGCGGGCAAAGAGGCCAAGGACCTCAAGCCGAAGCTCGGCAAGCTCGCCTACGCCGCCGGAGCCGCGGTGGCCGGCGCAAAGGTCGAGGGCTGGCTGATCGGCGTGGTGGTCGACGGGGAGACGATCAACGAGCCGGACGCGCGAGTGCTCATGATCGGGATCGCCAACGGCACCTCGGTCGGCGGAGGCACGCAGCTCGCCCCCGACGCCCGTCCAGATGACGGCCTCGCCGATGTGGTGGTGTCGCGCTCGCTCGGTCCGCTCGCCCGGGTCGGCTACGCCGCCAAGATGGCGGTAGGGAGTCACGGTGACCGCGATGACGTCACGACGGTCCGCGGTCGCGAGATCCGCATCGCCGGCGACCCGGTCCCGGTGAACACCGACGGCGAGCTCGAGGACTCGATCACCGAGCGCTCGTGGCGCGTGCTCCCCGGCGCCTGGCAGCTCATCGCGCCGCCACCCTCGCCCTGACTCTGCCCCCGTCACACCCCGAACGCGCGGCCCCGTCACCCATAACGATGATCAAGGAATTCTTGCCCCGCGTCGAACGGAAAGCCGAACCGCGGTGGAATGGGGCAAGAATTCCTTGATCATCGTTCCTCGGGGGGATTGGGGTCAGGCTTCGAGCTGGCCGCCGCTGAGGATGGAGACGGCGGTGGGGCTGGTGTCGGCGAGGAACGACTGGCACCGCGCGGCCTCGTCGTCCTCGCCGATGGTCGCGGCGGCCACCCCGAGCGCGTGCAGCGCGCGGAGGAAACCGCGGTTCGGACCGTGCTCCCACGGGACCGGACCGTGTCCCTTCCAGCCGGCCCGGCGGAGCTGGTCGAGCCCTCGGTGGTACCCGGTCCGGGCGTACGCGTAGGCGGTCACCGGTTCGCCTGCTTCCAGGGCTGCCTCGGCGAGCAGCGCCCAGGCCAACGAGAAGTCCGGGTGGGCGGCGGCCACCTCGGTCGGCGACGAGCCAGCCCCGAGCAAGTGGGCGGCGGCGTGCTCCGGCAGGTGGGTGGGCGGAGGTCCGGCCATGAGTTCGTTGAAGGTCATCCCCCCAGTGTGTCGCGGCCGCCGGTCAGCAGCGCGAGCATCTGCGGCAGCTCGAAGAACGTCGCGACGTCCACCGCAGACCGACCGCCCCCGTACGGGTCCGCACCCGCTGCGAGCAACGCCTGGACACTCTCGACCGACTGCCGGAACACTGCGGCGCCGAGCGCAGTCTGGCCGCGGTCGTTCACCCGCTCGGTGTCGGCGCCCAGGTCCAAGAGCGCAGTGACCATCTCGGGATGGACGTGGTAGGCCGCGAGGACGAGCAGCGTGTCCCCGCCGGCGTTCGTGAGGTTGACCGGGACGCCGGCCCGGACCGCGGCCACCAGCGGCTCGGTCGAACCGTCCCGGGCGAGGTCGAACAGGCTGGCGAGGTAGGCCAGCTCCTCGTCGGTCAGCGGCTCCGGTCCCGTCACGACTGCACCGGTGTCCGGATCGAAGTCATGCTGCCGGGGCCGTCATCACCGTCAAGTCGAGCCACCAGAGGGCCGAACGCGGCTGGTCGGTCGAGGACCGTGACCAGGGACTCGGCCGGGCCGGCCACGACCTGGCCGTCGGACTCCAGCCTGACCTGCCCCTCACCGGGACGGGCTGCCGCGACCGCCACGACCAACGTGCCCTCCGGGACGATCACCGGGCACGACCCGGCCAGCACCCGGCGGTCGGCCATCGCCAGCTGGGCGGGATCGGCGACGACCGCGGCGGCAACGACGTCCTCGTCCTCGGACCCGGTCAGCACGCACGCAACCCGGCTCGGTCCACCTCGCGTGGGGCGGACGACGACCAGGCTCGCGCGCAGCTGATCTCCGCCTACGTCGAGCTCCTCGCTGGCCACCACGAACCCGGTCACGTCCGCCAGCTCGACGTCGGCCGCAACCAGCATCAAGGAGGTGTACTCCGTCCCGTCGATGCGGCCGCTCGGGCCCCAGTCGGGGTCGTCGGCCAGCGCGATCCGGGCGTTCGTCGACACCATCTCCCCCCCGCGCACGGCGAGCGTGGC
>JACCYY010000192.1 GCA_013696235.1 Sporichthyaceae bacterium
ACCAGCGAGACGAACATGTTCCATTGCCCGCCGTCGTCGGCGACGCTGCCGAGCAGGTGCGCGACGGTGCGGTCATCGACCTCGCGGTCGCGGGTCTCGACGATCGCGTTGAGGTAGTAGTTCGCGCGCTCGAGCTTGTCCCAGAACATGATGTGGTTCTGGGAGAACTCGAAGTCCTTGACGTTCATCGCGCTCATCGCGCCGACGCGCAACAGGTTCAGCCCGGCGAACAGCCAGCACCGGCCGCTCTTCTTCTGGTTCGTGACCTTCCAGTCGTCGATCAGGTGGGACACGGAGTGGTCCGTGCCGGTCACCACGTCGCGGTCGAGCGCGACATCCAGGATGCCCACTTTCGTGACCGCGTTCTGGGTGATGCGGTAGGCCCGGTTCGCCACGAAGTCGGTCCGGAGCGATGCAAGAGCGTCTGGGGTGAGCGGGTTCGCCATGCGACGACCCTAAACCGAACCGGAGACGGGCCGGGTCACGCCCTGGCGGCGTCGGTCGGCAGCGCGGCCAGCGCAGCGCGGTAGTCGTCGGTGCTGCGCGCCTGCGGGATGCCCTCGACCGTCGACCACTGCACGACACCGTCCCCGTCGATCAGGAACGTACCGCGAAGGGCCAGACCCGACCGTTGGTCGAACACGCCGTACGCGCTCGCGACGGCACCGTGCGGCCAGAAGTCCGACAGCAGCGGGAAGCCGAGGAACTCCCGCTCGTCGAACGCTCGGTGGACCGCGCTGGTGTCGGTGGAGATCGCGACCACGGCACGGTCCGCGCCGGCGAAGTCGGGCAGCTCGTCTCGCAACCGGGTGAGCTCACCGCCGCACACCGATGTGAACGTGAGCGGGAAGAAGACGATCAGCAGCCTGCGCCCGCTGAAGTCGCTGAGCCTCGTGGTCCGCAGCCGCTGATCGGTCAGCGCGAAGTCAGGGGCCAGCGCGCCGACCTGGACACCCCGCGGCAGATGGTCCGCGGTCACCGGCGCGCCCGCGGCGCGACCAGGCGGGTGGCCGCCCAGTCGTCGGCGGCCGACATGTTCGTCGTGGTGGACAGGCCAGCCGTGGGCGCGGCATCGGCGATGTCGGCCGGGTCGACATGGCCCTCGCGCCCCACCTTCGGTGTGAGCAGCCAGACCGTGCCACCGCCGGCCAGGGCGACCGAGGCGTTGATGAGCGCATCGACGAGGTCGCCGTCACCGTCGCGCCACCACAGCAGGACAGCGTCGACCACCTCCTCGAAGTCGTCCTCGACCATCTCCGACCCGGTGAGGGACTCGACCGCCTGGCGGAGCGATTCGTCGCAGTCGTCGTCGTAGCCGATCTCCTGGACGACCTGCTCCGGCTTGAGACCGAGCCGAGCTGCCGGGCTCTGCCCGTCCGCTTGCGCGGTCGACGACACCAGTTGCCTCCTTGATCAAGCGCCGCTGACCGGCACGTTGCGCGTAGTCCAGCGTGCCCAGCGGTGACATGCAAGCGGCGAGGCAAGGCGCGCGTGCCGCAACGGCGTCGCCCGGGCACTTAGTGAAGACCACGCTGTTGACTTCCGGCGGTCCCAATCGGGGGCGAGGGTCCGCCTGCCTGCCCGGTCCGGCGGTTCGACGATCATCCGGTCGTACGATCACGCCATGGCGTCGATCCCACCGCACGAGGACGTCGGCGACGCCCAGCTCGAGATCGGCTCCCCGAAGCGCAAGGCCGCCGGGCTGCCGGGCGTGGTCGCCTCGCTCCAGCACGCGTACGGGCAGATGGGCGCGGTGCGGGCTGTGCGGACCCTGGGCCGGCTGAACCAGAAGAACGGCTTCGACTGCCCGGGGTGCGCGTGGCCGGAGCCGAACGACCGTCACGTCGTCGAGTGGTGCGAGAACGGCGCGAAGGCCGTGGCCGAGGAGGCGACGGTACGGCGGATCACCCGGGCGTTCTTCGCCGAGCACCCGGTCGACGACCTGGCCACCAGGAGTGGCTACTGGCTCGGTCAGCAGGGCCGACTCACCGAGCCCATGGTGCTGCGGCCCGGCGCGACGCACTACGAGCCGATCAGCTGGGACGGCGCGCTCGACCTGCTCGCCGGCAGTCTGCGCACGCTCCCGTCGCCGGATCGGGCCACGTTCTACACGTCCGGCCGGACGAGCAACGAGGCCGCGTTCGTCTACCAGCTGTTCGTCCGGGCCTACGGCACCAACAACCTGCCCGACTGCTCGAACATGTGCCACGAGTCCAGCGGTGCAGCGCTCGCGGAGACGCTCGGCGTGGGCAAGGGAAGCGTCACGCTCGATGACATCTACGCCGCCGACCTGATCATGGTGCTCGGCCAGAACCCGGGCACGAACCACCCGCGGATGCTCGGTGCGCTGGAGCGGGCCAAGCACAACGGTGCCAAGATCATCGCGATCAACCCGCTGCCCGAGGCCGGCCTGATCAACTTCATGAATCCCCAGCGGCCGGCCGGGATGCTGGGCCGTGGGACGACGCTCGCCGACCACTTCTTCCAGATCCGGGTGAATGGTGATCTTGCGCTCATGCAGGCGGTCGGCCTGCTTCTGCTCGACATGGAGGACGCCGCTCCCGGCTCGGTCGTCGACCGGTCGTTCGTCGAGCGGTACACCCACGGGTACGACGCGTACGCCGCACACCTGCGCCGGCTCTCCTGGCCCGACGTCGAGACGGCCACCGGGCTCGCGCGCGACGAGATCGAGCTGCTCGCCCGCGAGATCGCCGGGGCGAAGCGGCTGATCGCGTGCTGGGCGATGGGCCTCACCCAGCACAAGAACTCGGTCGCGACGATCCGCGAGGTGGTGAACGTCCTCCTGCTCGGCGGGCACATCGGCCGCACCGGAGCCGGGGTCTGCCCGGTACGCGGACACAGCAACGTGCAGGGCGACCGCACCATGGGCATCTGGGAGAAGCCGCCGGCGTCGTTCCTCGACGCGCTGCGGGACGAGTTCGGGTTCGAGCCCCCGCGCGAGCACGGCCTGGACACGGTCGACACGATCCGGGCGATCCGCGACGGCCGGGTCGACGTCCTCCTCGCCCTCGGCGGCAACTTCGCCAGCGCGACCCCGGACACCGGCGCCACGGAGGCCGCGCTGCGAACGCTGCGCCTCAGCGCGCACGTGTCGACCAAGCTCAACCGATCCCACGTCGTGACCGGCGAGACCGCGTTGATCATCCCGACGCTCGGGCGAACGGAGCGCGACGTCCAGGCCGGCGGCCCGCAGTCGGTCTCGGTCGAGGACTCGATGAGCCAGGTCCACCTCTCCCGTGGTCGCCTGGCCCCGGCCGCTGACGACCTGCGCTCGGAGGTGGCGATCGTGTGCGATCTCGCCGAGCGCGTCCT
>JACCYY010000200.1 GCA_013696235.1 Sporichthyaceae bacterium
CACGCCGATCTACTACGTGAACGACCGCCCGCACATCGGTCACGCGTACACGACGATCGCCGGTGACGTCCTCACCCGGTGGCACCGGCAGCGCGGCGAGGACGTCTGGTACCTCACCGGCACGGACGAGCACGGCGAGAAGGTGCTCCGCAGCGCCGAGGCGCAGGGGGTCAGCCCGCAGGTGTGGACCGACCGGCTCGTCGACGAGGCCTGGCGGCCGGTGCTCGAGACGATCGACGTCGTCAACGACGACTTCATCCGCACCACAGAGGCCCGGCACACCACGGCGGTCCAGACGTTCTGGCAGCGCCTCTACGACGCAGGCGGGGTCTTCAAGGGCTCGTACGAGGGTCCGTACTGCATCGGCTGCGAGGAGTACAAGCTGCTCGGCGAGCTGGTCGAGGGAACCGGTGACCTCGCCGGCCACCTGCTCTGCCCGATCCACGGCCGGCCGGTGGAGATGCTGTCCGAGGACAACTACTTCTTCCGGATGTCGGACTACGGCGACCGGCTGCTCGCGTTCTACGCCGCCAACCCGGACTTCGTGCGGCCGGAGAGCGCCCGCAACGAGGTCGTGAAGTTCGTCGAGCAAGGGCTCCAAGACCTCTCGATCAGCCGGTCCAGCTTCGACTGGGGCATCCCGATCCCGTGGGACCCGAGCCACGTGCTCTACGTCTGGATCGACGCCTTGCTGAACTACGCCACAGCGGTCGGGTACGGCGACGACGAGCCGGCAGCCGTGACCCGGTTCGCCCAGACCTGGCCGGCCGATGTGCACCTGGTTGGCAAGGACATCCTGCGGTTCCACGCCGTCATCTGGCCGGCGATGCTCATGGCCGCCGGGTTGCCGCTGCCCAAGCAGGTGTTCGCGCACGGCTGGCTGCTCGTCGCGGGCGAGAAGATGAGCAAGTCCAAGCTCACCGGCATCGCGCCGGCCGAGATCACCGACCACTTCGGCTCCGACGCGTTGCGCTACTACCTCTTGCGGACCGTCGCTTTCGGTCAGGACGGGTCGTTCTCGTGGGAGCACATGAGCGCGATCTACTCAGCCGAGCTGGCGAACGGTCTGGGCAACCTCGCATCACGGGTCACCGCCATGGTCGGTCGGTACTTCGATGGAGCCCTCCCGAGCCGGGCCGCTGCCGGGCCGGCGGAACAGGCGCTCGCCGACGGGCTGACCCGGGCCGCCGCGACCGCGGACGAGGCGATCTGCGACCTGCGCTTCCACGACGGCCTCGGCGCGATCGACGCGTACGTGTCCCAGGTCAACGGGTACCTCAGCGCGCAGGAGCCGTGGCAGCTGGCGAAGGATCCGCAGGCTCGCGACCGGCTCGCCGCGATCCTGGCCACGGCGGCCGAGGCGTTGCGCGGGATCGCGGTGCTGCTGCACCCGGTGCTGCCCAAGGCGACCGTACGGCTCTGGCAGCAGCTCGGCGCCGAGCCGGGGCTGGGCGCGATCGCGGCGCAACGGGTTTCCGACGCCGGGCTTTGGGGCCAGCTTCCCGCCGGCGCGCTGCTGACCAAGGGAGACGCGCTCTTCCCGCGCCTCGACGAACCGGCGTGACCCCGTGGTCTGGCGCGGGGTCACCCCGTGCCAATCGGTCCAGCCCGGGGTCACCCCGTGCCAGGAGGTCCAGCCCGGGGTCACCCCGTGCCAGCGGGAGGGACCGGCCGCATGGCGACTGACCGGTCGTACCCGCCGGCGCCGCCGCCGCTGCGCGTTCCGGTGGCGGACAGCCACTGCCACCTCGACATCGGCCGCGACGGCGCACCGCCGACCGTGGACGAGGCGATCGAGGCGGCCCGCGCGGTCGGTGTCGAAACGCTCGTGCAGATCGGGTGCGAGCTCGCCAGCGCGGCGTGGGCGGCTCGGATCGCAGCGGACTACGACGACATCTGGGCCGGGGTCGCGCTCCACCCGAACGAGGCACCGCGGATCGCCGCCGACCCGGCCGGCGACCTCGCGGCCGCCTACGACGTGATCGACGCGCTGGCCGCGCTCCCGCAGGTGGTGGCCGTCGGCGAGACCGGGCTGGACTACTTCCGTACGGGTGCTGAGGGACGCGATGTGCAGCAGGCCTCGTTCCGCCGGCACATCGCGATGGCCAAGGTGCACGGCAAGGCGCTGGTCATTCACGACCGGGACGCGCACGCCGACGTGGTGCAGATCCTCGACCAAGAGGGTGCGCCCGAGCGGGTCGTCCTCCACTGCTACTCCGGCGACGCGGCGATGGCGGTCGCCTGCGCCGACCGTGGCTACTACCTCTCGTTCGCCGGCACGGTGACGTTCGCCAACGCGCCGCATCTTCGCGAGGCGCTCGCGATCACCCCGGCCGACCGTGTGCTCGTGGAGACCGACGCGCCGTTCCTCGCTCCGGTGCCGCACCGCGGCCGGCCGAACGCGCCGTACCTCGTGCCGATCACCCTGCGCGCGATGGCGGCCGTGCGGCACACGACCGAGGACGAGCTCGCGGCGCAAGTGATGACGAACACCGCCGCGGCATTCAGGTTCCCTCCGAGCACCGTACCCAAGCGTTGATCATGGACAGCTTCGCGGCGGCCGGACCGGTCGGCGCGGCGGGACGCGTGCTCTCCTGGTCCGGGTATGTCCGTCTTTGCGAGGTCGACAGATCGACAAACTTGGGTTGGCGGCCGATCGTTGTTACCGTCCCGTGACTGCCCACCTGTTCCCGATAGCAAAGATGCCTTGTTGTGACCCCAGATCTCGTTGCTCGAACCACGACCCGAAAGATCGTCACGAGGGCTGTCCAGGCCCTGCTGCTCGTCGCCGTCGTCGCCGGGACCATCGGCTTCGTGGCCCTCGGCAAGACCGTGACGCTCTCGATCGACGGTGCCACGCGCACCGTGCACACGTTCGCCGGTGACGTCGAGGGAGTCCTCGACCGCCAGGAGGTCGAGGTCTCCGCCCGGGACCTCGTCTCGCCAGCCCTCGGGAGCGCCATCACCGACGGCGCCACCGTCACGGTGCGCTACGCCCGGCTGCTCAAGCTCGACATCGACGGCGTCGACCGCGAGGTGTGGACCACGGCTCGCAGTGTCGACGAGGCGCTGGCCCAGCTCGGCATGCGCACCGAGGGCGCGGCCTTGTCCACTTCACGCTCGAGCGCGATCGGTCGGGACGGGCTCGAGCTGTCAATGCGCCTGGCGAAGACGATCACCATCGCTGCGGACGGTGCCACGGATGAGCTCACCACGACCGTGGTCACGGTCGAGGACGCTCTCGACGAGGCCGGCCTCACGCTCGACGCCAACGACCTTGTCCGACCGGCTCGCTCGACGCTCGTCACGGCGGGTCTCTCGATCGCGGTCACCCGCGTCACGAGCGAGGACCTCAGCGAGACGACCGAGCTCCCGTACGCGACCGAGGTCCGTCAGGACGCGGACGAGTACGAGGACTACGAGGAGGTCGCCCAGGAGGGCTCGCCCGGTGCCCGCGTGCGCGACCTGCGGGTCTTCAAGCACGACGGGGTCGAGGCCTACCGGGTGCTCCTCTCCGACCGGATCACCGTGGCGCCCGTGGCGAGGGTCGTGGTGGTCGGCACGAAGGAGCGCCCCGCTGCACCGCCGCCACCACCTCCGCCGCCCTCAGGCGGCGGGTCCGTCGGCACTGGCGTCTGGGACCGGCTCGCCGAGTGCGAGTCCGGGGGCAACTGGTCGATCAACACCGGCAACGGCTACTACGGCGGATTGCAGTTCTCGTACGGCACGTGGCTCG
>JACCYY010000204.1 GCA_013696235.1 Sporichthyaceae bacterium
CCGATTGACCCGCATGCCGATCAGGAACACGACGAGATCATCCCCGTACGAGGCGGTCTGCCGACCCGGGACGACGTGCGCCGGGGTGGACGGTGCGGCCACGATGATCTTGTCCCCTCGAATCGACCAGGTTCTGGATAGTGTCACTATCCAAGTTTGGATAGTGACACTATCTGTTGTCAAGGAGGCCGAGGTGCTGATCTCTGAGCTCGCCGTTCAGTCGGGCGTGCCGTTGGCGACGGTGAAGTTCTACCTGCGCGAGGGACTGCTCGCCCCCGGCACCGCGACCAGCGCGACCCGCGCCTCGTACGACGAGGCGCACGTGCGCCGGCTCCGCCTCGTCCGGGCGCTGGTCGAAGTCGGCGGCCTCCGCCTCGCAGCCGTCCACGAGGTGCTCGCTGCCCTCGACGACCCGGAGCTGCCGCAGCACGACCTCCTGGGCGCGGCCCACGACCGGCTGGCAGCCCAGGTTCCTGCCGTCGACCAGGCGGCGCTCGATGCCGCTGACGCGCACCTGGCCCGCCTCGGGTGGCGCGTGCATCCTCAGGCCCCGCATCGCCGGGTCCTCGCTCGAGCGCTGGCCGCCTGCACCGCGGTCGGCCATCCCGTCGACCCAGCAACGATCGACACGTACGCGCGTGCCGCGCTCATGGTCGCCGAGGTCGACCTCGCGTCGGTCCCGACGACCGACCGCGCACTCGCGATGGAGCGCGTGGTCATCGGCACCGTGCTGCACGAGCCGCTCCTGCTCGCGCTGCGGCGACTCGCCCAGGCACACGTGTCTGCCCGCCTCGCCAAGCGATGAGCTCAGTTGACAATCGTTCTCAACCATCTGAGAATGACTCTCATGAGCACTCGCCGCGCCCGGGTCATCGCACTGCCGGCCCTCCTGCTGGTCGCGGCTTGCGGGGACGACCCTGACGGTTCGGGGGGGGCGGCCAGCAGCGGTCCCAGCGTGGTGACAGCGCTGTACCCGCTCGCCTTTGTGGCCGAGCGAGTGGGTGGCAGCGACATCACGCTGACCAGCCTGGCGAGGCCAGGCGTCGAGCCGCACGACCTCGAGCTCGCGCCGCAGCAGGTCGGCGCGATCGCCGATGCCGCGTTGATCGTGTACCTCGGCGGGTTCGCTCCGGCCGTCGACGAGGCGGTCGAGCAGAACGGCGCCGACCGCGGGCTCGACGTCGCGAACGTGCTCAACCTCAGCCAGTCCGCCGGTGCGGACCCGCACTTCTGGCTCGACCCGATTCTGCTCGGCGAGCTCGCCACGAGCTTCGCCGACCGCCTCGGCACGGTCGACCCGTCGAACGCCGGCGTCTACGGCGAGCGCGCCGCCGCGCTGGTGGAGGATCTCCACCAGCTCGACGTCGACATCGAGACCGGCCTGGCGAGCTGTGCCACCCGCACGATCGTCACCGCGCACGCAGCGTTCGGCTATCTCGCCGAGCGCTACGGTCTCGAGCAGCTCAGCGTGGCCGGCCTTGAGCCCGACGCCGAGCCGTCGGCCGAGCGGATCGGCGAGGTGCAGGGCGAGATCCGGGCCAACGGGGTGACGACGATCTACTTCGAGCCGCTGACGAGCGCGGATGTCGTCGACGCCATCGCCGGCGACCTCCAGGTGGACACCGCTGAGCTCGACCCGGTGGAGTCGGTCGAGCCGGACTCCGGTGACGACTACGTGACGGTCATGCGGCGGAACCTCGCGACCCTCCGGGAAGGGCAGCGTTGCTCGTGAGCGAACCAGCGATCGGCGTCAGCGGCGCACGCGTCCATCTCGGTCAGCAGCTCGTCCTCGACGAGGTGAGCGTCGTCGTCGCGCGGGGCGAGGTGGTCGCGCTGCTCGGGGCCAACGGCTCCGGGAAGTCCACGTTGGTACGGGCGGCGCTGGGACTGGTCCCGACGACCTCCGGCTCGGTCGCCCTGCTCGGCACCCCGCTCGGGCAGTTCCGCGCGTGGGAGCGCATCGGGTACGTGCCGCAACGGGTGTCGGCAACCGGCGGGGTTCCAGCGACCGTGGGGGAGGTGGTCGGCTCCGGTCGGCTCACCGGGCGAACCTGGTGGCGACGGACGAGCCCGGACGACCGGGCCCAGATCCAGCACGCCATGGACGCGGTCGGGCTCGGCGACCTGGCTGGACGCAGCGTGAACGACCTGTCCGGCGGGCAGCAGCAGCGCGTGCTGATCGCGCGGGCGCTCGTTCGGCAGCCTCAGGTGCTCTTCCTCGACGAGCCCACCGCCGGCGTCGACCGCGCGAGCCAGGACGCGTTCGCCGAAGCCCTGCGCCAGCTCGTGCACCGCGGCACGACGGTTGTGCTCGTGCTCCATGAACTCGGCGTGCTCGGCGACCTCGTCCAACGCTCGGTGGTGCTGCGAGCCGGACGCGTCGTGCACGACGGTGCGCCACCACCGGCCCGGCCGATGCACGCCGCGCCTGATCACGACCACGTGCACCCGCATGCCTTCGACCGCCGAAGCTCGCGGGAGCTGCTGCCATGATCGCCGAGGCGTCGTGATCCTCGAGGTGCTCGGGCTGCCATTCATGCAACGGGCCCTGGTTGCCGCGGTGCTGGTCGGCCTGGCCGCGCCAGCGGTCGGCACGTACCTCGTGCAGCGCCGGCTCGCTCTCATGGGTGACGGGATTGGCCACGTCGCGCTCACCGGCGTCGCGCTCGGCTTCCTGCTCGGCACCGCGCCCGTGCTCACCGCAGTCGTCGTCGCGACCCTTGGTGCCGTCGCGATGGAGCTGATCCGCGGGCGCGGCCGGCTGGGCGGTGACGTGGCCCTGGCGATGCTGTTCTACGGCGGCATCGCCGGTGGTGTCCTGCTCATCGGGCTGTCGGACACCGGATCGAGCAGCAGCCTCCTGGCGTACCTGTTCGGTTCGCTCACGACCGTTGCCCCCGGCGACCTGTGGGTGATCTCCGGGCTGGCCGTCGTCGTGCTCGGCACGACGATCGGTCTGCGACGCGCGCTGTTCGCGCTGTGCCAGGACGAGGAGTTCGCGAGGGTCGCCGGGCTCCCGGTGCGGTGGCTCAACATCCTCGTCGCCGTGACCGCTGCCCTGACGGTGACGGTGGCGATGCGGGTGGTCGGTCTCCTGCTGGTCAGCGCGTTGATGGTCATGCCGGTGGCGACGGCGCAACAGTTCTGCCGCAGCTTCGCCGGCACCCTGCGGCTCGCCCTGGGCTTGGGCGTCGCGGTGTCCGTCCTCGGCGTCTTCGGGTCGTACTCCCTCGATGTCGCCCCGGGTGCCACGATCGTCGTCCTGGCCATCGGTGCCTTCGTCGTCGCCAGCGCGGTGTCCTCGCTCCGCGGCCGCGTACCGTCC
>JACCYY010000213.1 GCA_013696235.1 Sporichthyaceae bacterium
GCTCCATGCCGCGTCGGTCGAGGAGGGGCTCGGGCTCGCCGCGCTGGTGGAGTGGTTGCGTCGCCGGCGCGCGGAGGCGGCCGAGGACGGCACCGCCGAGCGGACGCGCCGGCTGGACAGCGACGCCGCCGCCGTCCAGGTCGTGACGCTGCACGCGAGCAAGGGGCTGGAGTACCCCGTGGTGTACCTGCCGTTCGCGTTCGACCGCTGGGTACCGACCCCGAATGTTCTGCTTCTGCACGACGACGACGGCAACCGCGTGCTCGACGTCGGTGGCCCCGGCTCGCCCGGCCGACGCCAGCGCGAGCAGCACGCGGCGGCTGAGCTCGCCGGCGAGGCGCTGCGCGTGCTCTACGTCGGGCTCACCCGGGCCCAGTCTCAGGTGATCGTGTGGTGGGCGCCGACGAACAACACGTCGAGCTCGGGCCTGCACCGCCTGCTGTTCGGCCGGTTGACCGGCAGCAGCTCGGTTCCCGACACCTTGCCGCTGGTCTCGGACAAGGAAGCTGCGACCCGGCTGGCCGAGCTCGCCGCCCGCGGCGGTCCGGTGCTGGAGGACGCCGTCCCGGCTGCCCAGCCGGTTTCGGTGCTCCCGACCGAGCCTGCGCCGTTGCTCTCGGTCGGGGCGTTCCACCGCGACCTCGACACGGCATGGCGACGGACGTCGTACAGCGCGCTGGCCGCTGCCGGCGAGTCGATCCCGCAGCCCGGCGTGGCCAGCGAGCCGGAGACCGGCGAGCGCGAGGACGAGGCGGTGTCGGCCGTCGTGGTCCCCGCGACGGGTGATCAACAGCTGCTCGACGTCGGCTCGCCGATGGCCGACCTGCCGGCCGGCACGGCGTTCGGCACGCTCGTGCACGCGATCCTGGAGACCACCGATCCGCAGGCAGCCGATCTCCGGACCGAGCTGCGCGAGCGCAGCCGCGAGCAGCTCGCCCGCCGACCGGCTGCGGTCACCTCGGCGGCCCTTGCCGACGCCCTGCTGCCGGTGCTGGCGACGCCGCTGGGGCCGCTCGCGGACGGCCTGTCGTTGCTGGACATCGGCGTCCGGGACCGGCTCACCGAGCTCGACTTCGAGCTGCCGCTCGCCGGTGGTGATCATCCCCGGGCCGAGGCGGTCCTCGCTGACCTTGCCCCGCTGCTCCGGCAACATCTCGCTGCTGATGATCCACTCCGCTCGTACGCCGATCGAGTCGCGGACCAGGACATCGGGTGGCAACCGTTGCGCGGGTACCTCACCGGCAGCCTCGACGCCGTACTGCGGCTGCCCGGCCCGCGCTACCTGGTCGTGGACTACAAGACGAACTGGCTCGGCGACGTCGACGGCTCGCCGCTGTCAGCCTGGCACTACCGACCCGCGGCGCTGGCCGAGGTGATGGCCCGGTCGCACTACCCGTTGCAGGCGCTGCTCTACAGCGTCGCCCTGCACCGCTACCTGCGCTGGCGGCAGCCGTCGTACGACCCGGAGCAGCACCTCGGTGGCATGCTCTACCTCTACGTGCGCGGGATGTGCGGCGCGGCGACGCCGCTCGTGGCTGGCCACCCCTGCGGCGTCTTCTCCTGGAAGCCGCCGGCCGCACTGGTCGAGGAGTTGTCGATCATGCTCGACGAGGGTGCCCGATGATCAAGGCGACCAGTCGTCCGTGAGCTGGCTCGGGATGATCGTGACGCTGACGGGCTCGTCGGCGTTGAAAGGCTCGTCGCCCACTGCGTGCACAATCTCTTCGTAGGAGCCGTCCTCGGTCAGCCGCCAGGCCGTGATGCTGGGTGCTTCTGGGTCGACGATCCAGTACGAGGCGATCCCGCCGGCGGCGTAGCGCGCGTGCTTGAGGAAGCGATCGACCCGCCACGTGCTCGGCGAGCGGACCTCGACGGCGAGCAGCGGAGGCAACGGCAGGTCGCGAGGGCCGAAGTCGCTGCGGGCAGCCACCAGCAGGTCCGGCTCGACCACCGTGTCCTCGCTCAGCACGACATCGAGGGGTGCGAACAAGACGAGGAGGCCGGTGCCTTCGACCGCGGCTGCGAGAGCGAGGTGGAGCTTGGCCAGCACCATCTGGTGGTGCGGGACTGGAGCCGGGCTCACGATCAGCACGCCGTCGATGAGCTCGTACCGGTGCCCGTCATCGGGCATCGCGTCCAGGTCGCCCCGGGTCAGCGGTCGGCTGCGCGGCAACGTCGTCATGGCTCCCATGGTGCCTCCTCGGTGGCATGGTGACCACCGTCGTCGCGCCTGGTGCAAGGTCGACGGTTGTCCACAGCAGTTTCCGACAAGCACCGCAGGACGCAGACCGTGGCCCAGCTGGCACCGCTCAAGGTGGTGAGATCCTCACTGCATGACGGAGACGCTCGACCCGTACGACGTGAGCCTGGCTCTGCGGGCGACCGGGCTGCTCCGCGAGCTGAACCGGCCTGACGTGCTGACCGCGGCGGACATCCATGTCGCGGCGCGGCTCGGTGAGCTGGGCGACGAAGACGACGAGCGGGTGCTGCTGGCTGCGGCGCTGGCGGTCCGCGGTGTTCGGCACGGGTCGGTGTGCGTGGACCTCGACGACGTACGACGGTTGGCGCCGGACGCGAGCTGGCCCGATCCCGCGGCGTGGGCGGCGGCAGTCCAGTCGAGCCCGCTGGTCGGGACGGGCCGACCGCTGCGCCGGGACGGCGGCCTGCTCTACCTCGAGCGCTACTGGCGGCAGGAGGACCAGGTCTGCCGTGACCTCCTCGCCCGCGAGGCGCAGCCGGAGCCGGCGATCGACGTCGACCGGCTCAGCGCCGCACTGGCACGCCTGTTCCCCGGCGAGGCAGATGATCAACGGCTGGCAGCGGTCGTCGCGGCGACGCGGTGGACGACCGTGCTCGGCGGCGGACCGGGCACCGGCAAGACCACGACGGTGGCCAGGCTGCTCGGGCTGCTGCTCGACCAGCCGGGACCGGCGCTGCGCGTCGCTCTCGCGGCGCCGACCGGCAAGGCGGCGGCGCGGCTCCAGGAGGCAGTGCAAGGCGTCGCCGCGGGGTTCGGCCAGGCAGACCGTGACCGGCTGGGGACCCTCACCGCCTCGACGCTGCACCGGCTGCTCGGCAGCTTCCCCGGACGGGGTACGCGCTTTCGCCACGACCGGGACAACCGCCTTCCGTACGACGTGGTGGTCGTGGACGAGACCTCGATGGTGTCGCTGACGCTCATGGCCAGGCTGATCGAGGCGGTCCGCCCGGACGCGCGGCTGGTCCTGGTCGGCGACCCGGACCAGCTCGCGTCGGTCGAGGCCGGTGCCGTGCTGGCCGACCTGGTGGCCGGTCTGACCACGCGGGCCGGGGTGGGCGCGGCGACCGTCGGCACGGTGACCGGGCTGGTCCCGAGCGCAGCGGCCGCCTCCGACGGGTGGCAGCACGGGGTGGTCCTGCTCGGGCGCACCTGGCGGTTTGGCGGCGCGATCGCCGAGCTTGCGACCAACGTCCGTGACGGCGACCCGGACGCCGCGTTCGCAACCCTCACCGGCGGGACGACCGATGTGTCGTTCACATCGGACGGTGTGCGAGAAGACGTCGTCGGGGCGGCGACCGCCGTACGGGCTGCGGCCGAGCAGGGCGATGCCGCGGGATCGCTCCGGCTCATGGAGCGGCACCGGTTGCTGTGTGCGCACCGCAGCGGTCCGTACGGGGTCGACGTGTGGAGCCGTGAGATCGAGCGCTGGCTGGCCGACGAGCGGGCGGGCCCGCCGGAGGGTGAGTGGTACGTCGGACGGCCGCTGCTCGTGACGGCGAACGACTACGCGCTGAGCCTCTTCAACGGCGACACCGGAGTCGTCGTCCGCGCGCCGGACGGCGGGGTACGCGTCGCGTTCCCGCGGGAGCAGGGTGCGGTGACGTTCGCGCCGAGCCGGCTCGCCGACGTGCAGACCATGCACGCGATGACCGTGCACCGCAGCCAGGGCAGCCAGTTCACCCGCGTCACCCTGGTCCTGCCGGACGAGGACTCGCCGCTGCTGACCCGCGAACTGCTCTACACCGCGCTCACCCGGGCGCAGGAGCACGTTCGGGTGGTCGGCACGGAGGCGGCGTTCCGGGCTGCGGTCGCTCGCCCGGCGGCCCGGGCGAGTGGGCTGCGGGAGCGGCTCGCGGGGCGCTGACCACGAGGGTCGGTCCCGGCACGCTGCGGGGGCAGTGGTGCGCGAAGCCCCTCTCCCGGCAGGAGATCGGCCGGTTCGACGAGTCCTCCGACCACCGGGAAATGTCGTACGCGCCACGTAGCGTGAGTGCTCGGTCGAGGGACGAGCGCTGGGGGTCGGCATGGTGAAGGTGGACTTCGACCGCGAGGTCGAGACGGCCTGGCGAGCGTTCGAGCACCGGCTCGCGGCAGCGATGATCGGGCTCGGGCGGCGGGAACGGCTCGAGGTCGTGCTGCCGACAACGGGACCTTCCGTCGAAGCCGCAGCCATGTCGTTCACGGCGCGGGTCTCGACGATCCTGTTCGTGGCGGCGGCACCGGTCGCGGCTGGCGTGCCGCGGACGAAGCAGTTCCGGGTCGGCGACGAGCCCGCCATCGCGGTTTGGGCCGTGGCCGTGCTCCGGGACGCGTACGCCGTGCTGCACCCGGCCTTCCTCGGGCTCGTCGAGCGGACCGCCGACGGCATCACGGGGCTGGGAGTCGCCGCGCCTTCGGGCAGCGTGCTCGCGCGGATGCCGGACACCCCGGACGAGCTCGACGACCTGGTCGAGGCGACGCTCGCTGCTGCGGTGGTCAGCCTGCCGCTGCGCCGCGACCGGGACGGTGACATCCCGATCGTCGGCGAGGGCGGGACCGCGTACGTCCGAGTGCGGCGCGACCGGCCGATGGTCGAGGTGTTCGCGTTGCTGGACCAGGTCGAGGACCCGGTCGCGGCGTGCGTCGAGGCGAACTCGCGGAACACCAGGTCGTCGGTGATCACCTACTACGCCAGCGGTCCCTGGCTGTGCGTCCGGGCCGGCATCTGGTGCCGGCCCTACCCGGGCAGCCTGCTGCTCGAGGTGCTCGAGTCGGTCATGGATCTCGTCGCCGGCGCAACGGACGACGCTGTTGAGCCGGATGATGAGGAGCCGGATGACGAGGAGCCTGACGACGAGGAGCCTGACGACGAGGAGCATGACGCGCAAGGACTCGACACCGCGGCGCTGACGATCGCCCAGTTGACCGCTGAGGATCCCGGATCGGTGTCGGCCGACCTCGCCGCGCGGATCTACGGTTTCGACCGCGACCACCTGCTGGCCGGGATCCGGCAGGCGCAGCAGGCGGTGACCGCCTGGCGAGAGTCGATCGCCGAGGCGAGGACCCGCGACGAGGAGGAGGCAGAGGTGTGCGCCATCGAGGCGACGGCCTGGGAGAGCACCGTGAGTCTCCTGCGCGCCGCGCTCCGGGTCACCGTCGAACGATGAGCACCGGGCC
>JACCYY010000216.1 GCA_013696235.1 Sporichthyaceae bacterium
GTCAGTAGTAGCGCAGCCACAGGTACGGCAGGCAGAGCGTGACAGTGACCGCGGTGACCACGATGCCGTACTTCGTGAACGTCCAGAACGAGATCGGGTGACCGTTTCGGGCGGCGATCCCGGTGACCACAACGTTCGCGCTGGCACCAACGGCGGTGGCGTTGCCGCCGAGGTCCGCGCCGAGTGCCAGCGCCCACCACAGCGCGACGCCCTGCGGTGAACCCCCGCTGCCGGCCACGAGGCCTCCGACGAGCGGAGCCATCGTCGCGACGTACGGAATGTTGTCGACGAGCCCGGAGAGGACCGCCGATCCGAACAGCAGCCCGATCGCCGCCGCGAGGTAGTTGTCGCCGACCGCGTCGGTGGCGATCTCGCCGAGTTGGCCGATGACCCCCACGTTGACCAGCGAGCCGACCATGATGAACAGCCCGGCGAAGAAGACCAGCGTCTCCCACTCGACGTCAGCCAGGTACTTGCTCGAGGTCAGCCCGGACACCGCCACCAGGAGCCCGGCACCGAGCATCGCAACGACGCTCGGCTCCACGTGGAGTGCCGAGTGCAGCGTGAACCCGGCAAGCACGAGGGCGAGCACCCCGAGGGACCGCCGCAGCAGCCGGCTGTTCGTGATCGCCTCTCGCTCGTGCAGGGCCATCAGCCGCTCGGCGCGGTCTGCGTGGTAGACGAACGCGTGGCGGAACAGGAAGCGGCACATGACGACGAACACCGCGAGCAGGACCACGACGATCGGTGCCATGTTGATCAGGAAGTCGTTGAACGACAGGTCCGCGCGACTGGCGATGATGATGTTCGGGGGGTCGCCGATCAGGGTGGCGGCACCGCCGATGTTCGACGCCATCACCTCCGCGAGCAGGTAAGGCACCGGGTTCGTGCCGAGCCGCTCGCAGATCAGCAACGTGACCGGAGCGACCAGCAGGACCGTCGTGACGTTGTCCAGCGCCGCCGAGGCGACGGCGGTGATCAGCACCAGCATGACCATCACGCGGTAGGGCTTCGCGCCGGCCCGCTTCGCCGCCCAGATCGCGAGGTACTCGAACAGCCCGGTCTGCCGAAGGACACCGACGATGATCATCATGCCGAACAGCAGGAAGATCACGTTCCAGTCGATGCCGGTTTCCTCGGCGAAGAACGCCTCGTCGGCGCTGGTCGCACCGACCACGAGCATGATCGCGGCGCCCCCAAGTGCGGCCGCCACGCGCGGGATTCTCTCGGTCGCGATGAACACGTATGCGATCACGAACACCGCGATCGCCAGGATCGCCTGGACGGTCATGCGTCGGAGCCGGGCGTCATCTGTCGGTCGGCAATCGCGGCGATCGCCGCCATCGCTCGAGCGAACGTGATCGCGCCGGAGTACGTGCCATCGCGATCGCGCACGACGACCACGGGTGAATGACTGTCGATCATCACTGTGGCGATCTCGACCAGCGTGTCATCGGGCAGAACTGACGGCAGCTTGCGTGATGCGATCTCGTCGGAGTCCAACAAGTTCGCCACGAGCTTGCCCTCGAGCGCGGCGCAGAGCTCGTCCGCGCCGGCCTCGTCGTACACGTGCGCCAGCGACGGGTCCTCGCGGACGTAACGCGGGACGACGAGCTTCAGCACCTGCGTGCCCGGCACCACAGCCACGGGGACACCGTCGTCGTCGGCGACGATGAGCCCGGCCAGACGATGCTCGGCGATCACCCGGGCCGCTTCGAGTGCGGTCGTTGCGCGCGTGACGGTGGGGATCGCTTCGGCGAGCTCGCTCGCGTGCATTGGGTGCTCCCAGGGGTCGACGACGACGTTGCCGACCAGACTTCCCGGCGCACCGCGAGCAACCCTAGTAGTCCATCCGTCCTCCCTCCTCGAGGCGGCGGTACACCGCGTTGCGCCGTATGAGCAGCAACGTGGCGAGCCCGGCGGCGAGCAGTGATCCGACGATGACCGCGGTCTTCACCAGCTCGGTCTGCCCCTCGTCGTAGGCGAGCTCGGTGACCAGCAGCGAGACTGTGAACCCGACGCCGGCCAGCATGCCGACCGCCAGGACGTCGGCCCAGCCGAGACCGTCGTCGAGCTCGGCCCGGGTGAGCCGCGCCGTCAGCCAGGCTCCGAGCAACACCCCGACCGGCTTGCCCACCACCAGGCCGAGCACGACCGCCAGCGACGCCGGGTCGTCGAGCAGTCCCGACAGGGTGCCGCCGGAGACCGGCACGCCAGCGGCCAGCAGCGCGAAGGCGGGCACGGCGAGGGCGGAGGACCAGGGGTTGAGGCGGTGCTCGACCCGCTCAGCCGGCGCTTCCTGCTCGCCCAGGTCCGGCTTTGCCCGGGTGAGCAGCGCGAGCGCCATGCCGGCCACTGTGGCGTGCACCCCGGCCTCGTGGACCAGCCCCCAGACAGCGAGCGCGATCGGGACGTAGACCCACCGGGCCCGGACCCGGCGGCGCTGGAGGAGGGCGTACAGGACGAGCAAGGCCGCGGCGCCGGCGAGTGCAAGGAAGTCCACGGATGCGGTGTAGACGGTCGCGATCACCAAGATCGCCCCGAGGTCGTCCACCACTGCGAGGGTCAGCAGGAACGCCCGCAGCGCCGTGGGCAGGTGGGACTGGATCACCGCGAGGACGGCGAGCGCGAAGGCGATGTCGGTGGCGGTCGGGATCGCCCAGCCGCGGAGCACCGACCCATCTCCGCCAGCCACGTTCGCCACCAGGACGAAGACCAGCGCCGGAGCGGCCATACCGGCCAGCGCCGCGACCACGGGGACCGCAGCCCGGGACGGCTTGCGGAGGTCGCCCACCACCAGCTCGCGCTTGAGCTCGAGCCCGGCGACGAAGAAGAAGATCGCGAGCAGGCCGTCGGCGGCCCAGGTCTGGAGCGAGAGATCGAGGTGCAGCGCGGCCGGGCCGATGGTGGTCTCGCGGACGGTGTCGTACGCGCCGGACCATGGACTGTTCGCCCAGACCAGGGCAACGACGGCGGCACCGAGCATCAGCGCGCCGCCGACGGTCTCGTTGCGAAGGACACCGGCCAGGTCGTTGCTCTCATCGCCGGACAGCTGGGCGAAGATGCGCTCGCGTCGCGGAGCGGACGCAGGAGCAGTCATGAGGGGACCCTTTCGAGGTGGTCTCGGCCGGAACCGACCGCCGACCAGGCTTCCCGGCACACCTCGAACGACAACGACGATACCTGTCGCGCGGGCGCGGACGGCGCTCGGCGGACCAGCCGGTCAGCCCTTCGGCTGGCGTCGGCGCGCAGTCGCGTTCTGGCCGTCGTTCTCGAAGTCGACGTCGATGTCCTGGAAACCCTTCGCCTGCTGCGCGGTGGCGTACCCCGTGTACGCCTTGCGGTCGGCCGGGGT
>JACCYY010000268.1 GCA_013696235.1 Sporichthyaceae bacterium
ATCGGCCAGAAGTAGGCCATCTGGTCGTTGTCCGCGAAGGCGGTGACAGACACGATCAGCCAGATCAGCACGTTGATGGAGACCACCGTCGCCCAGGTGATCCAGACCGCCCGGAGCTGGGTCGGCATCTGCGCGAGCAGGCCAGCCGGATCGGGTCGGCCAATCGCCGCCCGTTGCGGGCTCGGGACCGCGAGGGGTGCCGCCGCCGCCCCGGCCGGGAGGTCGACGACGAGCTCGTCCAGCTCGCCGAACGTCTTGGCCTGGTAGACACCCTCGAGCCGGTCGTAGAACTCGGTCGTCGTGAGCCGTCCCTCGGCGTGCGCCTGGCGCACCACCTCGAGCACCCGCTCGCGGTCGGCGTCGGCAGCGCGCACCGACGGCAGCCTGGCGTCCTCCTTGCGCGTCAGTATCCCGCAGCCTGATGATCCGCACGCCGGACGTGCGGCCGGGATCCGGCCGTCAGCCCTTGACCGATCCGGAGGTCAGGCCGCGGACGAAGTACCGCTGCAGCGAGAAGAAGACGATCAACGGCACCGTCATCGTCACGAACGCACCCGCGGTCAGGAGCTGCCAGCCCTCACCGAGCCGGCCGAGCAGCTGCGACAGGTTCACCGTGGCGACCGGGTTGTCGAACCCGAGGAACAGCAGCGCGATCAGCAGGTCGTTCCAGACCCAGAGGAACTGGAAGATCGCGAACGACGCGAGCGCGGGCGTCGACATCGGCACGATCAACCGCCAGAACGTCGTGAAGTGGCTGGCGCCGTCGACCTTGGCCGACTCGATCACCGACTTCGGCAGCGTCGCCATGTAGTTGCGCAACGTGTAGATCGCCAGCGGCATGCCGAACCCGGTGTGCAGCAGCCACACGGCGAGGAACTGGCCGTTGATGTTCAGTCCGTCCTGGCCGAGGAGGCGGAGCATCGGCACGAAGGCGGCCTGGATCGGGACGACCAGGAGCCCCACGACGAGGACGAAGAGTGAGTCGCGGAATTTGAAGCGCATGAACGTGAACGCGTATGCGGCGAACGCGGCGAACATGATCGGGATCACCGTGGCCGGGATGGCCACCACGAGGCTGTTGATGAATGCCGTGCCCATGTCGGTGGAGCTGCCCGTGATCACGTCTCGGTAGTTGTCGATCGTCCAGGTCTCGCCGAACGGGTTGGTGAACACAGTCCACCAGCCCGAGCTGTCGGCAGCATCCCTCGTGCGCAGGGAGGTGACGAACAGCCCGAGCGTCGGCACCGTCCAGAGCAGGCACAGCAGCAGGAGCCCGAGCTTGGCTGGCAGCCCGCCCTTCTTGATGGCGGTCCGGCCGGAGGTCTTGGTGACCGGCGCGGTCCCGCCGCTCGCGGAGTCAACGGTCGGCTGCTGGACCGCAGGTTGCGTCATCAGTTCGCCTCCTCGGCGCGGAAGTGGCGGACCTGGTAGACGAGCACCGGGATGATCGCGACGATCAGGACGACGACGATCGCGGCGGCAAGACCGTTGTTGCCGAACTGGAAAATCTGCTGGAAGAAGCCGAGCGCGATCACGTTCGTGTCGTCCCGGCCGTTCGTCATCACGTACACGATGTCGAAGACCTTGAGCACGAGGATCAGGACCGTCACGAAGACCGTGATGATGGTGCCGCGGATCTGGGGAACGACGATCTGGAAGAAGATCTTGCGCTCACCGGCGCCGTCGATCCGGGCCGCCTCGAGGGTCTCCTCGGGCACGCTCTTGATCGCGGCGGAGAGCAGCACCATCGCGAGCCCGGTCTGCAGCCAGATCAAGATCACCATGAGAAGGAAGTCGTTCAGGCTGCCGGTGGAGACCTGCAACCAGGACACCGGCTCGAAGCCGAGCTTGGTGATGATCTCGTTGAGCAGGCCGATCTGGGGGCGACCCGGCGGCCGGTAGTCGTAGATGAAGCGCCAGATGGTGGCCGCACCGACGAACGAGATCGCCATCGGCAGGAAGATGATCGACTTGGCGATCTTCTCCAGCTGCGGCGGCAGCTTGTCGGCGAGGGTGGCGACGAAGAGCCCGATCACGACGGTGCCGGCCGGGACGACGAGCAGCCACAGCAGGTTGTTGAAGATCGTCGTCCGGAAGTCGCTGTCGCTGAAGATGTCCTGGTAGTTCTGCAGGCCGACGAAGGCTGTGCTGTCGTCGTTGGCGAAGCTGTAGATGATCGTCTGCACCGCGGGGTACACGAGGAACACGCCGATCAGCGCCAGCGCGGGGAGCAGGAACGCGTACGGCTTCAGCCGCTCCTCCCACCGGAGCGGCAAGGCCTCGACGATCTTGTTCAGGAACATGAAGAGCAGGTACGCGCCACCGACGCCGCCGATGATGGCGACCACGATCTGGAGCAGCTTGGGCACGTCGTAGATGTCCAGCGCCTGCATCGTGATGCCGAGCGCGTAGAGCACAGCGGCGACACCGACGACGCCGATCGCGAACGCCACGCCGCCGAAACGCTCGTCACCGGAGGTCGACGACCACACAGTGCGCTTGGGGACGGCCGGCGCTCGAGCTGGCGGGGGGGCCGGTGGCGGTGCTGCCGGTGGCGGAGGAGTGGACTGCGTAGTGCTCATCAGCGGGGTCCTCGTGGTCGTGGGTCGCGCGGCTCGCGGATCGGCATGCACGGCGTGCGATCGCCGGGCGCCGCTGGGCGCCCGGCGACCTCACGTCATCGGAACAGTGTCATCGAGAGCGGCTCATTCTGGCCAGGACTCCTCGATCTCGGTCAGCACCTCGTCGGTCGTCTTGTCACCGGTCGTCCACTCGACCATGCCGGTCCAGAACGTGCCGGCACCGACCTCGGCGGGCATGAGGTCCGACGCGTCGAACCGGAAGACGTCCGCGTTGGCGACCAGCTCGGCGATGGTCTTCGTCGTCTCGTCGGGATAGTTGGTCGCGTCGAACGTCGCGTGCGGCGAGAGCCACCCGCCGGCCTGCGCCCACTCGGCGCCGAACGTGTCCGCGGTCAGGAACGCCATGACCTCCTTGGCCTCGTCGTCCTCACCGTTGAGCAGCCCGGCGAGGTCGCCGCCGCCCAGGATCGGCTGCCCGTCGTAACCGCCCTCGGACGGCGGCAGCACAAAGACGTCGACAGTCCCGTCGAGGTCTGCCTGCACGTTTTCGGGGAAGAAGCCGGTGCTGAAGTTGCCGTTGCGCATCATGTAGCAGCCCGGGGGCTCCTCGAACGCTGCGTTGAACGTGGTCCCGAACGGGGTCGTGATGACCGCGCTCGCACCGCCGGCCACCAGTCCGTCGCCGAAGACGATCTCGCCGTACGCGTCGAGCGCCGCGGCGATCTGCGGGTCGTTGAAGGGGATCTCGTGCGAGACCCACTGGTCGTAGACGTCCGGTCCAGCCGTGCGCAGGACCATCTCCTCCAGCCAGTCGGTACCGACCCAACCGGTCGCGGCACCGGACTCGTAGCCGATGCACCACGGTGCGGTGCCGTCGTCGCGGATCGTCTCCGCGGTGGTCATCAGCTCCTGCAGCGAGGCGTACTCGAGCGGGTAGCCGGCGTCGGTGAACGCGGGCTTGGGCACCCACACCAGGCTCTTGACCGCCATTCGCATCGGCGCGCCCCAGGTCGTGCCGTCGGCGTCGGTCGTCGCCTCGAGGAAGCCGGGGATCAGCGTCTCGTCGAGCACGTCGCGCTCGAGGAACTCGTCGATCGGGACGAGCGTCTCGCCGTCGCTGGCGATGTCGAGCAGCAGGCCCGGCTGGGGGAACAGCGCGATGTCGGGCGGGTCGCCACCCTGGACGCGGCTGCGGATGAACGTGGTGAAGTCGGCGTTGCCGGTGTACTGGATCTCGATCCCGCTCTCCTCCTCGAAGGCGACCAGCGCCTCCTCGAAGGCCTCCTGCTCCGCCGCGCCGAAGGCACCGAACACCTCGACCACACCGTCGCCGGGCTCGCT
>JACCYY010000131.1 GCA_013696235.1 Sporichthyaceae bacterium
CAGGAACGCATCCCGGCTGATCTCGGCACGGCCGTGAACATCTGCTCCATGGTCTTCGGCAACCTCGGCAAGGGCTCCGGGACCGGAGTGGCGTTCACGCGCGACCCCGGCTCCGGCCAACAGGGCGTGTACGGGGACTACCTGGAGAACGCGCAGGGCGAGGACGTCGTCGCCGGGATCCGCAACACCCTGCAGCTCCAGGCGCTCGAGCAGATCGACCAGCAGAGCTACGGCGAGCTCATGTCGATCATGGAAACTCTCGAGAACCACTACCGCGACCTGTGCGACATCGAGTTCACGATCGAGAGCGGCAAGCTCTGGATGCTCCAGACGCGGGTCGGCAAGCGCACGGCAGGGGCCGCGTTCCGCATCGCCACGCAGCTCGTGGACCAGGGCCTGATCGACCTCGACGAGGCCCTCACCCGCGTCACCGGGGCTCAGCTCGCCCAGCTGATGTTCCCGCGCTTCGACGACTCGTCCGACGCCACGCCGATCGCCACCGGCATGAGCGCCTCACCCGGTGCCGCGGTCGGCAAGGCGGTGTTCGACTCCGACCGGGCCGAGACGATGGCCGCCAACGGCGACCAGGTGATCTTGGTCCGTCGCGAGACCAACCCTGACGACCTCAACGGCATGATCGCCGCGCAGGGGATCCTGACCAGCCGCGGTGGCAAGACGTCCCACGCCGCTGTGGTCGCCCGCGGCATGGGCAAGACGTGCGTGTGCGGCGCGGAGGAGCTCGACGTCGATCTCAAGAACCGTCGCTTCGTGACACGCGGCGGCACGACGATCGCCGAGGGCGACGTGATCTCCATCGACGGCACGAGCGGCGACGTGTATGCCGGCAAGGTGCCGGTCATGCCCTCCCCGGTGGTGCAGTACTTCGAGGGCACGATCACTGGCGATGCGATCGACGGCGGCCAACCTGACGAGCTCGTCCTCGCGGTCCACCGGTTGATCACCCACGCCGACGAGGCACGCCAGATGCGCGTACGGGCCAACGCCGACACCCCTGAGGACGCCGAGCGAGCGCGTCGTTTCGGCGCCGAGGGGATCGGCCTGTGCCGGACCGAGCACATGTTCCTCGGCGACCGCCGTCAGCACGTGGAGGACCTGATCCTGGCCGCGGGCGATGACGAGCGCCAGGCGGCGCTGGACGCGCTCGAGCCGTTGCAGCGCGCTGACTTCGTGGGGATCTTCGAGGCGATGGACGGGCTGCCGGTCACCGTCCGGCTGCTCGACCCGCCGCTGCACGAGTTCCTGCCCGACTTCACCGAGCTGTCGGTGCGGGTCGCCCTGGCGGAGGAGCGCGGCGAGGACGCCGGGCGAGAGCAAGCGCTGCTCGACGCCGTCCGCCGCCTGCACGAGTCGAACCCCATGCTCGGCCTGCGCGGCGTCCGGCTCGGCCTGATCGTCCCGGGCCTCTACGGGATGCAGGTCCGGGCGATCGCCGAGGCCGCGGCCGAGCTCAAGGCCGCGGGCAAGGACCCGCGCGTGGAGATCATGGTCCCGCTGGTCGGGGCCGTCCAGGAGCTGGAGTCGATCCGTGACGACGCGCGCAAGATCCTGGCCGAGGTGCAGCAGTCGACCGGGCAGGACCTCGACGCCCTGGTCGGCACCATGATCGAGGTGCCACGGGCCGCGCTCACAGCCGGCCAGATCGCAGAGGCGGCCGAGTTCTTCTCGTTCGGCACGAACGACCTCACCCAGATGGGCTGGGGGTTCTCCCGCGACGACGTCGAGTCGGCGTTCTTCAGCCGCTATCTCGAGCTCGGCATCTTCGGAGTGTCGCCGTTCGAGTCGCTCGACGTCGAGGGCATCGGTCGCCTCGTCCGGATCGCCACCGAGGAGGGCCGAGCCGCCCGCCCCGGGCTCAAGGTCGGCGTGTGCGGGGAGCACGGCGGCGACCCGGACTCGATCCACTTCTTCGCCGAGGTCGGCCTGGACTACGTCTCCTGCTCACCGTTCCGGGTGCCGGTGGCCAGGCTCGAGGCCGGACGGGTCGCGGTCGCCAGCGCCGGCAGCGACAGCCGCTGACGACCCAGGTGACCGACCTCGTCGGCTACGACAACGCCGACACCGAGCGCTGGGCCGACGAGCCGCCGAAGCGGTGGACCCGGACGGCGTTCGAGCGGGATCGCGCCCGGATCATGCACAGCTCCGCGCTGCGCCGGCTCGCCGCCAAGACCCAGGTGCACGGGCCGGGCGCGGACGACTTCGTCCGGAACCGTCTCACCCACTCGCTCGAGGTCGCCCAGATCGGGCGCGAGCTCGGGCAGACGATCGGCTGCGACCCTGACCTGGTCGACGCGGCCTGCCTCGCGCACGACCTCGGCCACCCGCCCTTCGGCCACAACGGCGAGGTCGCGCTCGACGAGTTCGCGCAGATGTGCGGCGGTTTCGAGGGCAACGCCCAGACCCTGCGCGTGCTCACCCGGCTCGAGGCCAAGACGTTCCGACCGGACGGCGGGCCGGCCGGGCTCAACCTCACCCGGGCCGCGCTCGACGCCGCGATGAAGTACCCGTGGCGCCGGGGAGAGCTTGGTGCGGGGACCAAGTTCGGTGCGTACGACGACGACCTGGCCGTGTTCGGCTGGGTACGCGCCGGCGCTCCCGAGCGTCAGCCTTGCCTTGAGGCGCAGGTCATGGATCTCGCCGACGACGTCGCGTACTCCGTGCACGACTTCGAGGACGGCATCCAGGCCGGGCAGATCGATCCCGCCCGGCTCGGGGGCGAGCGGGACGCCGTCGTGGCGGTGGCCCGGTCGACGTACGCGCCGCTGGTCGACGACGCGACGCTGCTCGCGGCGTACGAGCGGCTGTGCTCGCTGGCGTACTGGCCGGTCGCCCACGACGGGAGCCGCCGCGCGTCGGCGGCGCTCAAGACCACGACGAGCCAGCTGATCGGGCGGTTCTGCAGCGCGGTCGAGGCCGCCACCCACGAGCGGTACACCCACGAGCCACTCACCCGGTACTCCGCCTCGCTGGTCGTACCGGACGCCACGCGGCACGAGATCGCCGTGCTCAAGGGCGTCTCTGCGCACCTGGTCATGTTCACCGCCGATCGCACCGACGGGCTGCTCGCCGAGCGTCAGCTGCTCGGCCGGCTCGCCGAGCACCTGCTCGAACGCGCGCCCGGCACGCTCGACCCGGCGTTCCGCGACGACTGGGCGGAGGCGCCGGACGACGGCGCGCGGCGCCGCGTCGTCGTCGACCAGGTCGCCTCGCTCACCGATCCCTCGGCGGTCGCGCTCGCCCGCCGGCTCGAGGAGCCCCCGGGACCGGCACCGGGCCGGGTTCAGGGGTGACCGCGTCGAGAGTGTCCAGCTGGGCCGGGTCGACCACCTGCCAGCTTGTGGAACGCCGCCGATCGACGGTATCCGCGCGGTCCGGTCTGTCGGCGCGTGCGGCACCCGGATCGCGGCGGTCGTACCCGACCAGTCCGGCGGTCGCGAGATCGGGTACGTCGAGGTCGAGCCCTGCCGCAGGCGTGGTGTCGGCCGGGGAGCCGGCCCGATCGGGCCCGGTCGCCCTCGATTGCTAGGGTCGGGTCCCCGTCATCGTGAGCTGGAAGGCTGTCCTGTGAACCGATCTGAGCTCGTGAGCGCGCTCGCCTCCCGTGCAGGTGTCTCCAACACCGAGGCCGACAAGGTGCTGGGTGCGCTGCAGGAGGTCGTTGTTGAGCAGGTCGCCGGCGGTGAGAAGGTCCAGATCACCGGCTTCCTCTCGGTCGAGCGAGTCGAGCGCGCCGCCCGTACGGGCCGCAACCCGGCCACCGGCGCGGAGCTCCAGATCCCGGCCGGCTATGGCGTCAAGGTGACCGCCGGCAGCTCGCTCAAGAAGGCAGTCAAGAGCGACTGCCCTCCGCACCGCGGTGCGCATCGCGATGTGGTCGGGACCGCGCAACATCTCGACCGTGCTGATGCGCTCGTTCGGCGCGCGTTCCGACACGGTCGTCGTCGACGAGCCGTTCTACGCCTGCTACCTGGCCGTGACCGGGCTGGATCATCCTCGACGCGACCTGGTCCTCGCCGGCCAGCCCACTGCCTGGCGGGATGTCGTCGCCAGGCTCACGGCACCGCTGCCCGCCGGCACCAAGATCAGCTACCACAAGCACATGGCCCAGCACCTGCTCCCGGCAATCGACCGGGGATGGATCGGCGCGCTCACCAACGCCTACCTGATCCGGGACCCGGACGAGGTCGTCGCCTCGTACGCGCGGGTGCGTGACGAGCCGACGCTGGACGATCTCGGGTACGCCAGGCAGGTCGAGCTGCACCGCTCCTTCGGCGGACCGGTCATCGACGCCCGCGACCTGCTCCGCGACCCGCCGGGCCTGCTGGCAGCGCTGTGCGCGGCGCTGGGCATCGGGTTCGACGAGCACATGCTGCGCTGGGCGTCGGGCCCGCGTGCGACGGACGGTGTCTGGGCACCGCACTGGTACGGCTCGGTGCTGCGCTCGACCGGCTTCGCGCCGTACCGCCTGCCGACCGAACCGCTGCCCGACCGGCTCCGGCCGATCGCGGACGCCGCGCGTCCGCTCTACGACCAGCTCTTCGCCGAGCGCCTCACGACCGGCTGAGCGGCCGCGCAACGGAGCTCGCGCGGGCTGTGCACGGTCGAGGTCCACCGTCCGGGCGGACGTAGGATCCGCACGTGGCAGGGCGGATCCGCGAGGAGGACATCGCGCTGGTCCGGGAACGCACCCGCATCGAGGACGTGGTGGGCGCCCAGCTCCAGCTTCGGAGCGCCGGCGGCGGGTCGCTCAAGGGGCTCTGCCCCTTCCACGACGAGAAGTCGCCGTCGTTCCACGTCACGCCGGCGAAGCAGTTCTTCCACTGCTTCGGCTGCCAGGAAGGTGGCGACGTGATCGACTTCGTGATGAAGGTCGACCACCTGTCGTTCGCCGAGGCGATCGAGCGGCTGGCCGGGCGTACGGGCGTCACGCTGCGGTACGAGGAGGGCGGGAGCGCGCCGATCCGGCAGACCGGGGGGCGCCAGCGCCTGGTCGAGGCGAACGCGGCGGCCTCGGCGTTCTACCGGGACCGGCTCGAGGCGCCGGACGGCGAGGTCGGCCGTCGCTTCCTCACCGAGCGAGGCTTCGACGCGGCGGCCGCGAAGCAGTTCGCCGTCGGGTACGCCCCGGACAGCTGGGATGCGCTGTCCCGGCACCTGCGCGGCCAGAAGTTCAGCGACCAGGAGCTCCGCCTCGCCGGGCTCGCCGGGGACGGGCAGCGCGGGCTCTACGACCGGTTCCGCAACCGCCTGGTCTGGCCGATCCGCGACCTTTCCGGCGACGTCATCGGGTTCGGGGCCAGGAAGCTGTCGACCGATCCGGGCGACGACAGCCCCAAGTACCTCAACACGCCGGAGACCACCCTCTACCGCAAGTCCCAGGTCCTGTACGGGGTGGACCTCGCAAAGCGCGACATCATCCGGCGGTTCCAGGCCGTGATCGTCGAGGGTTACACCGACGTGATGGCGTGCCACCTGGCGGGAGTCACCACGGCGGTCGCCACCTGCGGCACGGCGTTCGGTGAGGACCACACCCGGGTGCTGCGTCGTCTGCTCATGGACCAGCGGGAGTTCCGCGGTGAGGTGATCTTCACCTTCGACGGTGACGCTGCCGGGCAGAAGGCCGCACTGCGCGCGTTCGAGGGCGACCAGCACTTCGTCACGCAGACGTTTGTCGCGGTCGAGCCGGATGGCCTCGACCCGTGCGAGGTGCGGATCAAGAAGGGGGACGCGGCGGTCCGCGACCTGGTCGCCAGCCGAGTCCCGCTGTACGAGTTCGCGATCCGCAGCGTCCTGGACCGCCATGACCTCGAGACGAACGAGGGCCAGCTCGCCGCCCTGGACGCCGCGGCGCCGATCATCAACGGGATGAAGGACCGGGCGCTCCGGCAGCGCTACGCAGTCAGCCTCGACAAGTGGCTCGGCCTGCTCGACGAGGTGTTCATCAGCCACCGCATCGGCGATGCCGCCAAGGCCGCCGCGCGGCGACCGGCTGACCGGCGCGGTGAGGCTCGACCGACGGGCAGCCAGGGCGAAGCGCCGGCCCATGGCGCCGCGGGAGACCCGGGAGCCGTCGACCGCCAGAGCGAGCACGGAACGACCCGGTCCGGCAGCACGATGACCCTCCCCGACCCCCGTGACCCGGCCGCTCTCGACGAGCGCGAGGCGCTCAAGCTGGCGGTGCAGCAGCCGGCGCTCGCCGGCTCGGCGTTCGACCACCTGCCGGCCGAGGCGTTCACCTACCCGGTGCACGCCCTCATCCGGGCTGCCATCGCTGCCGCCGGCGGCGCTGCTGCAGTCGCCGAGGAGGGTGACCGGGGCGGCACCTGGGTGCAGGCGCTCCGCACGCACACGACCGACGAGGTCGCCCGGGGCCTGCTGAGCGCGCTCGCGGTCGAGCCGCTGCGCGCGGACGGACCTCCGACCCTGCGCTATGCCTCGGCCCGGATCGCCCGGGTCGAGGAGGTCGCCACCACTCGGCGGGTGCTCCAGCTGAAGTCGCGGTTGCAGCGGCTCAACCCGGTGGACGAGCCGGAGACCTACAACCGGCTCTTCGGGCAGCTCGTCGCGCTCGAGGGCGAGCGGATCGCGCTGCGCGAGCGGGCGATCGGCAACCTCTGACCCGCTGGCGGCCGGTCCTGGCCCTCGGACCCGGCGACGACATCCACACCGTCCCCGCAAACGCGTCGGGGTACGGCACCGAAGGGGCAGACTGGACCCATGGTCGACGCAGCGGTCGTGGAGGTCGTGCGTCCGTTCCTCGACGTCGCCGGTCCCGATGCCGCCGAGCTCGAAGCGCTCGACCGCGACGAGCAGTCCGCTGAGCTCCCGAACGCCCTCGGAGCCGATCTCGGGACCGACCTCGGGACCGATCTCGGGCGCGGCCAAGAGATCGCGGGCATTGACCGGCAACCCGACCTCGACGGTCTGGGCGCCACGACCGATCTCGTCCGCGTGTACCTCCGGGAGATCGGCCGACGCAAGCTCCTCACGGCCGACGAGGAGGTCGACCTCGCGCGCCGCATCGAGGTCGGGCTGTTCGCTGCGGCAAAGCTGGCCGAGCCGAGCACGATCGACATCGAGTGGCGCTGGGACCTCGCGGCGCTGGTCCGCGACGGCGAGCTCGCCAAGGTGCGGATCATCGAGGCGAACCTCCGTCTCGTCGTCTCGGTGGCGAAGCGTTACGTCGGTCGAGGTGTGCCGATGCTCGACCTGGTCCAGGAGGGCAACCTCGGCCTGATCCGCGCGGTCGAGAAGTTCGACTACGCCAAGGGCTTCAAGTTCTCGACGTACGCGACGTGGTGGATCCGCCAGGCGATCTCCCGTGCGCTCGCCGACCAGTCACGAACCATTCGCGTCCCCATCCACGTCGCCGACGCGATGAACCGCGTGCTCCGGGCGCAGCGCGACTTGCACCAGCAGCTCGGTCGAGCCGCCACCCCAGCCGA
>JACCYY010000321.1 GCA_013696235.1 Sporichthyaceae bacterium
ACGGGGGTACGACGACGGCGGGCTGGTCGACGCGAACACTGCACCGGCCGCGATGCTGGCTCGGCTCTCGGCGCTCGGACCGTCGCTCGCCGCACAAGTGACCGTGCGCGACTCAGCCGGCGGGTTCAGCTCGGCGGAGGAGATGGCGATCCTCACCGACCTGCCGCCGCACGTCGTCGACCAGGTACGCGACCGGTTGGTGTTCAGCCCGCGCTGAGCGATGAGCCGGGCGGGGCCGGGCGATTTCGCCGGGCGGGGCCGGGCACTCGGTCCTACGATGGGTACGGGTGTGTTGCGACAGATCGCCGCTCAGTCGAAAAGGGAACGGACAGCTCCGTGGGCAAGCAGGTCGAGCAGCGCGACCGCGTGGTCATCCGGTTCGCCGGTGACTCCGGCGACGGGATGCAGCTCACCGGCGACCGCTTCACCTCCGAGACCGCCGCGTTCGGCAACGACCTGGTGACCCTGCCGAACTTCCCCGCCGAGATCCGCGCCCCGGCGGGGACGATGGCCGGGGTCTCCAGCTTCCAGCTGCACTTCGCCGACCACGACATCACGACCCCTGGTGACGCACCGCACGTGCTCGTCGCGATGAACCCGGCGGCCCTGAGGTCCAACCTCGCCGACCTGGTCCGCGGTGGCGACCTCATCCTCGACGACCACGACTTCAGCGGCCGCAACCTGCAGCGCGCCGGCTACGCGACGGACCCGATCACCGACGGGTCGCTCGACGGCTACCACGTGCACGCGTTCGACCTCACCGAGCAGACGTTCGAGGCGGTGAAGTCGTTCGGCCTGAGCCGCAAGGAGGCCGGTCGTAGCAAGAACATGTACGCCCTCGGACTGGTCTCCTGGCTCTACAACCGACCGACCGACGGCACGATCGGGTTCCTCGAGCGCAAGTTCGCCACCAAGCCGGCGATCCGGGACGCGAACATCGCCGCGTTCAAAGCCGGGTTCAACTTCGGCGAGACCGCCGAGGAGTTCTCGGTCTCCTACGAGGTGAAGCCCGCGCCCAGGCCGCCGGGGGTCTACCGCAACATCTCCGGCAACGTCGCGCTCGCGTACGGGCTGATCGCCGGGGCGCGCCTGACCGGGCTGCCGATGTTCCTCGGCGCGTACCCGATCACACCTGCCTCGGACGTCCTGCACGAGCTGGCTCGGCACAAGCGGTTCGGGATCCGGACGTTCCAGGCCGAGGACGAGATCGCCGGGATCGGCGCTGCCCTCGGCGCCGCGTTCGGTGGGGCGCTGGGCGTGACGACCACGTCCGGGCCCGGCCTTGCCCTGAAGACCGAGACGCTCGGGCTCGCCGTCTCGTTGGAGCTCCCGCTCGTCGTGTGCGACATCCAGCGCGGCGGGCCGTCGACCGGGCTGCCGACCAAGACAGAGCAGTCGGACCTGTTGCAGGCCATGTACGGCCGCAACGGTGAGGCGCCGATCCCGGTGCTCGCCCCCCGGTCGCCGTCGGACTGCTTCGACACCGCGATCGAGGCGGTCCGGATCGCGACGAAGTACCGGACACCGGTGATCTTGCTCTCCGACGGCTACCTCGCGAACGGCTCCGAGCCGTGGGAGATCCCCGATGTCGATGCGCTGCCCGACCTCGCGGTCGAGTTCGCCACGGAGCTCAACCACGGCGAGGACTACTGGCCGTACCTGCGCGACCCGGAGACCCTGGCCCGGTCATGGGCGGTGCCCGGTACGCCAGGTCTCGAGCACCGCATCGGCGGCCTGGAGAAGGCCGACGGCCACGGCAACATCTCCTACGACCCGGCCAACCACGACTTCATGGTCCGCACCCGGCAGGCCAAGGTCGACGGGATCGCTCGGGACATCCCGCCGATGGAGGTCGACGACCCGTCCGGAGCTGCCCGCCTCCTGGTGATCGGCTGGGGCTCGACCTACGGCGCGATCGACGCCGCCGTCTGGCGCACGCGGGACGCCGGCGGTCAGGTGGCCCAGGCCCACCTGCGCCACCTCAACCCGTTCCCGGCCAACACCGGTGACGTGCTCCGCGCGTACGACCGCGTGCTCGTGCCGGAGATGAACCTCGGCCAGCTCTCGATGATGCTGCGCGCCCGCTACCTGGTCGACGCCGTTGGCTACAACCAGGTCCG
>JACCYY010000356.1 GCA_013696235.1 Sporichthyaceae bacterium
AGCAGCGTGATGATGCGGTCGGCCTCACCCAGCTTGTGGGTGCGCAGGACCACACCCTCGTCGCGGTAGAGCGGCACGAGGACCAGTCTCCCCCAGCCGGCCAACGAAACCTGCGCGGCGCAGCGACGAGCGAGGAACGAGCGAGAAGCGGAGCGCGCCAGACAACCTGCGCGGCGCAGCGACGAGCGAGGAACGAGCGAGAAGCGGAGCGCAACAAACCTGTCGCCATCGCGCGCCACCACCAATTCAATGGTGCCCATGACCGTGGGACGCCTGGCCGTCGACCTCTGCCTCCTGACCACCGAGGACGCCGCAGGGGTCGCCGCCCGGGCAGACCTCCAGACCGTCGTCGCGCACCACGACTTCCCGTACGACCCAGGTCCGTCGCGTCGCAACCTTCTGGCCCAGCTCGCGTACCCGTTCCCCGGCAGCGACAGCGAGCACTGGCTCGCCTACGCGGCCGGCGTCCTGGTCGGGTTGGTCGACGTCGAGCTGCCGACCTTGGACAACCTCGAGAACGCCACGGTCGAGGTGCTGGTCCACCCGGCTCACCGCGCGTCGGGCGTCGGCCGTCAGCTCGCCGATCACGCGCTCGCTCGGACTCGGGCGAACGGGCGGCGCCGGGCCATCATCGAGATCTGCGAGAACGGTCCAGGCGTTCCGCCCGAGGACCGCACCGGAATGCTGTTGGCACGCTCGTTCGGGGCCGAGCGCGCCCTTGCCGACGTGCGACGCCGGCTCGACCTCACGACGGTCGAGTCGAGGGAGGTCGAGCGACAGCTCGACCGGGCCGCGGCGGCCAGCCCCGGCTACCACCTGGTCTCGTGGGTCGACGTTGTGCCCGACGGGGCGATCGAGGGCGTCGCGACGTTGGAGAGCCGAATGGTGACGGACTCGCCGATGGGCGACCTGGCCTGGGAACCCGAGCTCCACGACGCGAAGCGCTGGCGCGGCATGGAGGCGGTCCTCACGGGCCGCGGCCACCGCTCGTACGGCTGCGCGAGCGTGCACACGGACACCGGCACCGTCGCCGGGTACACGATGTGCACCGTTGCTGCCGACGTGCCCGAATACGTGGACCAGTGGTCGACCATCGTCCTTCCTGAGCACCGCGGTCACCGTCTCGGTCTGCGGCTCAAGACCAGCAACCAGCTGCGCCTGCTGGAGCTCGAGCCCGCGGCGCGCATGATCGACACCTGGAACGCCGCGGACAACAGCCACATGATCGCGGTGAACGAGTCCCTCGGTTTCCGCGCGCTCGACACCTGGGCGGAGTGGCAGCTCGAGCTCCCCTGAGCCAAACCCTCGGTGCGCGCGGGTCCAGGTCACAACTGCACGACGACCGCAGATCCGACAGGGGACTAGAAACCCAGCTTGCGCAGCTGCTTCGGGTCGCGTTGCCAGTCCTTGGCGATCTTCACGTGCAGGTCGAGGTAGACCGGCGTACCGAGCAGCGCTTCGATCTGCTGGCGGGCGCGGGTGCCGACGTCCTTGAGCCGGGCGCCCTGCTTGCCGATCACGATCGCCTTCTGGCTCGACCGCTCGACGTAGACGATCGCGCGGACGTCGAGCAGCGGTCGGTCGGTTGGTCGGTCCTCGCGCGGGACCATCTCCTCGACCTGCACGGCCAGCGAGTGCGGGAGCTCGTCGCGGACACCGTCGAGGGCCGCCTCGCGGACCAGCTCGGCCACCATCGCCTGCTCCGGCTCGTCGGTGAGCTCGCCGTCGGGGTAGAGCTGCGGGCCCGGCGGCAGCCTCGCGACGAGCAGATCGGCGAGCAGGTCGAGCTGGAGGCCGGCGGTTGCGGACACCGGGACGATCTCGGCCAGGTCCAGGCCGATCTCGGCGCCGAGCTGCTGCACCGCGAGCAGCTGCGACCCGACCGCGTCGCGCTTGACGACGTCGATCTTGGTCACCAGCGCCAGGATCGGGGTCCGCAGCAGCGCGAGCTCCCGGGCGATGTACCGATCGCCAGCTCCCACCGGCTCGTTCGCCGGGATGCAGAAACCGACCACGTCGACCTCTCCCAACGTCGTCCGCACCAGGTCGTTGAGGCGCTCGCCGAGAAGCGTGCGTGGTCGGTGCAGCCCAGGGGTATCCACGAGGACGAGCTGCGCGTCCGGGCGGTGCACGATCCCGCGGATGGTGTGTCGAGTGGTCTGCGGCTTCGGCGAGGTGATCGCGACCTTGCTGCCGACCAGCGCGTTCGTCAGGGTCGACTTGCCCACGTTCGGGCGGCCGACGAAGCAGGCGAACCCGCTGCGGTGCACCGTGTCGCCCCCGGCACTCATCGCCGTCCCTGCTCTACGACGAGCTGGCTGGTTCGCGGGCGTCGACCGGCTCGACCAGCACGGACTCGAGCCGGTTGCGCCGGCCCTCCACGCGCTCGGCGGTGAGTCGCAGCCCCTCGACGACCACCGAGGAGCCGGGAATCGGGACCCGGCCGAGATGCTTGGCCAGCAGGCCGCCGACGGAGTCCACGTCCTCGTCGTCGATGGCTACGCCGGACAGCTCGGACAGGTGCTCGATCGGGAGCCTGGCATTCACCCGGAGCTGGCCGTCCGGGAGCCGCTCGAACGACGGCTGCTCGGTGTCGTACTCGTCGGTGATCTCGCCGACGATCTCCTCGAGCACGTCCTCGATGGTGACCAGCCCGGCGGTGCCGCCGTACTCGTCCACGACGACCACGAGGTGGACCCGCCTGGCCTGCATCTCGGCCAGCAGCTCGTCGACGGGTTTGCTGTCCGGGACGAACACCGCGGGGCGCATGACCGAGTCGATCCGCTCGGCGGTCTCGCTCTCGTGGTACTCGTACACCCGCCGGACGACGTCCTTCAGGTAGGCGACGCCGACCACGTCGTCCTCGCCGTCACCGACGACCGGGATCCGGC
>JACCYY010000384.1 GCA_013696235.1 Sporichthyaceae bacterium
GAGGCAGCCAACGACGGCCGGGACGCCACGACGCCGATGCTCGCCCGCAAGGGGCGGGCGAGCTACCTCGGCGATCGCAGCATCGGCCACCAGGACCCCGGTGCGACGTCGTCGGCCCTCCTGATCGACGCCGCCGCTCGCGCGCTCGGCTGATCGCACCCAAGCGCCGTGGGCCTGGTCGGGATCGTCGTCGTCTCGCACAGCCGCGCCCTCGCCGACGCGGCGGTCGCGCTGGCCAGCGAGATGCTGGCGGACCGACCGGTCCGCGTCGAGATCGCAGCCGGTCTCGACGACGGCTCGTTCGGCACTGATGCGGCCGCGATCAGGGACGCGATCGCGGCCGCGGACGACCCGGCCGGGGTGGTCGTGCTCATGGACCTGGGCAGCGCCGTGCTGTCCGCTGAGCTCGCGCTCGAGCTGCTCGACCAGCAGCTCGCCGCGCGGGTGCTGCTCTGCCCGGCTCCACTCGTCGAGGGCCTTGTTCTCGCAGCTGTCGCAGCGGCCGGTGGAGCATCACGGGCCGACGTCGCGGCCGAGGCGGTCGCCGCACTGGATGGCAAGGTCGCGCAGCTCGCCCCCTCCTCCCCCGTCGCCGCCCCCACCGGCGCCCGTGCTCCCTCGGTCGACCAGGCCGAGCTCGCCCAGCCCGATCGCGAGGTCGGCCTGGTCGACCGGGCGGACGGGCAGCCGGAGATCGGCGTCTTCGTGGTGTCGAACGGGCACGGCCTGCACGCCCGACCGGCGGCGCGGCTCGTGCGCGCGCTCGCCGGGCTCGACGCCGTCGTCGCGTTGCGGAACCTCACGAGGGGCGGGCCGTCCGTGCCGGCCTCGAGCCTGAGCCGGGTGGCCACCCTCGGGGCGGTCCAGGGTCATCGGGTCGAGGTCAGCGCGTCCGGCCCCGCCGCGCTCGTCGCCGTCGGCGTCGTGCTGGAGCTGGCCCGGCGAGCGTTCGACGAGCCCACGTCGGCCACGTCGCCGGCCGACGCATCCGATGTCGGCGGGGTGCTCTCGTCGCCCCGCCGGTCGCCCGCCTCAGCCTGGTGGGCGCTGCCCGCATCGCCGGGCATCGCGATCGGCCCGGCTCGCCTGGTGCAGACGGCCCCGATCGTCGTGCCGGCAGGCCCGGCCGGCGACGCCCCTGACGAGCGCGACCTGCTGGCCGACGCGGTGGCTCAGGTCCGCGGAACGGTCCGTGCGGAACGTGACCGTACGGCGAGGCAGACCTCGGCGGACGACGCGGCGATCTTCGACACCCATCTCCTGCTGCTCGACGACCCGGAGCTCCTCGGCGACGCGGACCACGGCATCGCGACCGGCCGCTCCGCCGCTCGTGCGTACGCGACCGCGGTCCAGCGCACCGAGGACGCGCTGGCCGACCTGGACGACCCGTACCTGCGTGCTCGTTCGGTCGACGTCCGCGCCGTGGGCGACCAGGTGCTGCGGCAGCTGGTCGGCGCGGAGGAGGCGGTGCTGCCGGCCGACGGCGTGCTGGTCGCGGCCGACCTGACGCCGGGCCAGGCGGCGGCGCTGGACCCCGCCAGGATCGAGGGCATCGTGCTGGCCGGAGCAGGTCCGACGTCGCACAGCGCGATCCTGGCGCGTTCCCGCGGGATCCCGGCGGTCGTGGGTGCCGGCCCCGGCGTCCTGCAGCTCGCCGAGGGAACGACCGTGGCCCTGGACGGCTCGACCGGTGAGCTCCACCTCGATCCGCCCGCTGATGTCCGCGAGACCCTCAACGCCCGCCGGCGAGCCCACCGGGTCAGCTACGCGCGGGCACTCGCGGTCGCCCGCCAGCCGGCCAGCACCCTCGACGGCGTGCGCGTGCAGGTCGGGGTCAACGGCGCGACGCCGGCGGAGATCGCCGCCGGCGTGACCAACGGCGCCGACAGTGTCGGCCTGGTCCGGACCGAGTTCCTGTTCCTCGACCGCGACCGCGCGCCGGACGTCGACGAGCAGGTCGCCGCGTACCGGGCGCTGGTCGACGCCGCGCAGGGGATGCGGGTCACGCTGCGCACGCTCGACGTCGGCGGGGACAAGCCGTTGCGCTACCTGCCCCAGCCGATGGAGTCGAACCCGTTCCTCGGCGTACGCGGGCTCCGTCTCGCGCTCGCCGAACCTGGCCTGCTCCGGGACCAGCTCACGGCGGTCGTCGCCCTGGCGCACGAGAGCCCGGTGAGCGTGATGTTCCCGATGGTGAGCACGCTCGACGAGCTGGTCCGCGCCAGGACGGTGCTGGCCGAGGCGATCGCGAGGGTCGGCAGATACTCGCCCACCGGACTCCAGGTCGGGGTGATGGTCGAGGTGCCCGCGCTCGCGCTCAACGCGCGCGCGATCGTGCCGTACGTGGACTTCTTCAGCATCGGGACGAACGATCTTGCCCAGTACACGCTGGCCGCCGAGCGCGGGAACGACGCCGTAGCCGCGCTCGCCGACCCGCTCGACCCCGCGGTTCTGCGCCTCATCCAGATGGTCTGCCAGGCCGCCGGTGCCCGCCGGCTGGTCACGGTCTGCGGCGAGCTGGCCGCCGAGCCGGTCGCCGCAGCGGTTCTGGTCGGCCTCGGCGTCCGCGAGCTCAGTGTCTCCCCCGCCGCAGTTCCGCTGATCAAGGAAGCGGTGCGGGCCACCAGCGTCGGAGCTGTCCAGCCAACCGTGAGGGCGGCGCTTTACGCCGACGGTGCCTCCGCCGTACGCCGGCTGGCCGCGTCCTTCGCTCCACCGTCGAGCTGATCGGTACGCTCCGGCGATGGCGCACCCCCGTTCCCGCAAGACCGCCGCGGCGGCATTCGCGATCGCACTCGGCGCCGCGGCGCTCGTCGCCGGCGGTCCGCCCGCACAGGCGATCCACGACGGGAACCGGAGCACCACCGAGGATCATCCGTGGGTCGCGGCGATCGAGGACGAGGAAGGCTTCCAGTTCTGCGGCGGCACCGTGCTGCGTGGGCGGTTCGTCCTCACCGCCGCGCACTGCGTCGTGAACCGATCGTCGGGCAGTCTGCGCGTTGTGGTCGGCCGGACCGATCTGCGAACCGACGCAGGGACGGTCGTCCGCGTGGACGACATCTGGGTGCACCCGGACTACCAGGAGGTCGCCGCCGGCGTGGACCTCGCCCTCCTGACCCTGCGGTCCGAGGTGACCACCGGCTCGCTGCGGCTGGCCGTGCCCCGTGACCAGGTGGGTCAGCTCGGGCAGCTTCGCAAGGTCTACGGCTGGGGCCGCACCGAGAATCACCCCACCGGCTCCCCGGTGCTGCGCACGACCAGGCTCGTGCTGGCCGAGCTCCAGGGCTGCTTCCCGTACACGGAGCCTGAGGAGTCGCCGCGGGAGCGCCTCTGCGGGCTCCCGCCTGACGACGGCGAGGGGAGCATCTGCCCCGGCGACTCAGGTGGCCCGCTCGCGACCCGCGACCGCCTCGTCGGGGTCGTCTCGTCCGGCAACAAGTTCTGCGACTCCCAGTTCCCCGTGTCGGTCTTCACCCGTGTCTCCACCGCGACCAAGTCCCTGCGGGCGCAGATGAACGCGAGCGACGCCGCGCTCAGCTGACCCTCAGGCGTCGTCAAT
>JACCYY010000258.1 GCA_013696235.1 Sporichthyaceae bacterium
TCGTTGCCGGCACCGCCTCGCGCGCGGTCTCGCCGAGCGCCCACCGGCCGGTCGCGAGGCGCCGCCTGACCTGGCTGTGCAGACCGTGCTCGACCCACCGGTCGAGCGGGTCGACGCGGCCACGTTCGCCGCCAAGGCGCTGGCCGACCGCCTGGCCGCCATGCTCGCCGGACGAGCGCTCGCGGTGACCCGCGTACGGGTCGAGGCCGCGACCGAGCACGGGGAGGAGCTTGCCAGGGTCTGGCGGCACGACGACGGCTTCACCGCCGTCGCGCTCGCCGAGCGGGTCCGCTGGCAGCTCGACGGCTGGCTCTCCGGCACCGTCGGCAGCAGTCCCGCCACCGGTCCGGGTGGATCCGGGTCAAACCTCGTTCGACCCGGGGTGACCCCGCACCAGACCTCTGGGCACGGGGCCACCCCGGGCCAGAAGCGAACGTCGGGACGGCCGACGGCCGGGGTGTCGCTGCTGCGGCTCGTCCCGGTCGAGGTGGTCGGCATCGGTCGTCAGCTCGGGCTGTGGGGCGAGGACAACGGCGGTCAGGAACGGGTCGAACGCGCTGTCGACCGGGTCTTGGGGCTCCTCGGACCGACCGCGGTGGTGACCGCTGTGCTCGCTGGCGGGCGAGACGTGGCCGGCCGGGTCCGGGCAGTCCCGTGGGGTGAGCCGCGGGCACCGGACCCGCTCGACCTGCTGCCCTGGCCGGGCCGGCTCCCGGTGCCGTCCCCGGGGACGGTCGCGCCGGCGCCGATCCCGGCGGAGCTCACCGCCGTCGACGGCGCACCGGTCGAGGTGACCGGGCGGTTCGTCGCCTCGTCAGCCCCGACCCGACTCCGGCTCGCCGGCCGGCCGGCGGTCGAGGTCGTCGCCTGGGCCGGGCCGTGGCCGGTCGACGCCCGCTGGTGGGACCCCGGCTCGCACCGTCGCCAGGCCCGGGTCCAGGTCGTCACCGCCGACGAGCGGGCCCATCTGCTCGTGCTCGAGTCCGGCCGATGGCAGCTCGAAGCAACGTACGACTGATCGGGCCAGAGACAGATGTGCCGCCATGATCAACAGTCAGGAATCGTTCACACCGGTGCCATCAGGTGAACGATTCCTGCCATCTCACGGGATTGCGGCGCGCTGGGCGCGTTGAGATCCTGCGTGGACGGAACGGTGATGAGGTGGCGTGAGCGAGATCTGGGCAAAGGGCGATGCCTACGAGGCGTACGTGGGCCGCTGGAGCCGTGCGGTTGCCGCCGAGTTCCTGGACTGGCTCGCGGCTGGCCCCCAGCTGCGGTGGCTCGACGTCGGCTGCGGGACCGGCGCCCTGACTGCCACCATCCTGGACCGGTGCGACCCGGTGGCGGTCCTGGGTGTCGACGCGTCCGAGGGCTTTCTCGCCTCGGCCACCGCACGGGTTGACGACGCCCGGGCCCGTTTCGAGCTCGGTGACGCGGCTCGTCTGCCGGCCGCGGCTGCAGACGTGGCGGTGTCGGGCCTGGTGCTCAACTTCCTTCCCGACCCGTCCGCCGCCGTCGCTGCCATGCGGGCCGCAGCACCTACCGGCGTTGTCGCCGCCTACGTGTGGGACTACGCCGAGAAGATGGAGCTGATGCGTCACTTCTGGGACGCCGCGGTCGCCCTCGATCCCAAGGGGCACGACGTCGACGAGAGCGCTCGCTTCCCGATCTGCCGACCCGACCGCCTGGACGCGCTCTGGCGAGACGCCGGACTCGTGGACGTGACCACGCGAGCCATCGATGTGCCCACCGTGTTCGCCGACTTCGACGACTACTGGACGCCGTTCCTCGGTGGACAGGGCCCGGCACCGGCGTACGCGATGTCGTTGGACGCACCGCGCCGGGACGCGCTGCGGGATCGCATCCGGGCCGGCCTGCCGGTCGCCGCGGACGGCTCGATCAGCCTGATCGCGCGAGCGTGGGCGGTCCGTGGCCGCTCGGTCCAGCCCTGACGCCTGAGCGAGGGGCGAACTCACTGCACTCGCGCGTCAGAGTGGTCGGTGCAGGACGCCTGCCGCCGTCGTCACGGCCGCGTCGTCGATCGCGAGGGGGATGACGTCGACGACCCGCAGGCGGCCGGGGGACCAGATTCCGAGCGAGCCCCAGCGCGGGTCGCGGGCGGACCACCAGCGGATGCCGTCGTGACTGCGTTCGAGCCAGAGCCGCAGCGCCCAAGCCTGCGTGAGCGACCGGTCGTGGCTCACGACCTGCGATGGTCGAAGGGACCGGGTGACCAGTTCGGCCGGGTCGTCGAGGTCGCAGAACGCGGTGTCGTCGTCGAGCTCGTATCGGACCAGGGCGCGGACTGAGCCGGGAAGCGACGGGGTCCCGCGAAACATCGAAGCCCGCCAGACGGCGAGGTCGCCGAACGCTTCCGCGACAGCCCCAGCTGGGTGGTCGGCGAGATAGAGGACGAGATAGTGCTCAGGATTGTCGAGACGGCCGGCGCCCTGGCGCGGTGGGACGTAGAGCGGGTGGCCAGGCTGTCGCGGGCGTGCCGTGGGCAGGTGCGGAAGGACCCGCCACAGCGGGACTGGCATCAGGCGAAGGCGCCCTCGGCAAGGGCGTCGACCGCGTCGAGGACGCGGCTTGGACCTCGAAGCAGGAGGACGTCGATGGGCCGACCGCCGTCGAGGTGGGCGTTCGGGCTGGACAGCCAGATACCGGCCTCCTCCGGGTGGAGCTCGGCGAGCAGGCGGTCGAGCAGGTGGTCGAGGTCGACGACGCGAGCGCGATTGACCGGACTCATCCGCTCCGCACCCGACCGCCACCGTGACGGCTGCGACCGCGACACCCCGAGCAGCTCGGCCACGGTGTTGGAGCCCAGGGCAGCCACAACCCGGTCGACGCCCGGCGTTGCCCCGAAGAGCTCGGCCGCGGCCAGCTTCACCTTCACGCGTTCGACCATGACCCAACGATAATTGTTGGGTGCGATCCGAGTCAACCCATGAACGGGTCGCGTACATCCGCCACCACAATCGTGCTCGTCGCTGCGGTGAGCCTCCCGACGCGATGCACGAGTGGAACGTAGGGGCGGGTCGACTCTCGCCCGCGTCCACCCACAACCCTTGACCAGTTCTCGAACAAGTGTTCGAATCATGCGGTGGGGTTCAACAACCCGGACATGCCGTGGTCGGAGCTGGAGCGACGGCTGTCCGGACGGCGGCCGGCGCCGAAGCCGGAGACGCCCGACGGCCTGCCGATCCCCGACGGCGGTGACAGCCCGGCCTGGTCGCGCCGGCGCGACGCCTATCGGCCGCCGGTCGTGCCCGCGCCCACCTCGGCAAGCACGATCCCGTACGCCGAGCTGCACGCCCACTCCACGTTCAGCTTCCTCGACGGGGCCAGCCAGCCCGAGGAGCTGGCCGAGGAGGCTGCGCGGCTTGGGCTGGAGGCGCTGGCGATCACCGATCATGACGGCTTCTACGGCGTCGTCCGGTTCGCCGAGGCAGCCGCCGCGCTCGGCGTGCGGACGGTCTTCGGTGCCGAGCTCTCCCTCGGCGTCGGCTTCCCGCAGAACGGCATCGCCGACCCGGAGGGCAGCCATCTCCTCGTCCTCGCCCGCGACCCGGAGGGCTACCGCCGGCTCGGCCTGGCGATCACCGCCGGGCAGCTCGCGGGGGAGAAGGGTCGCCCGGTCTACGACCTCGAGGAGGTGGCCGCGGCAGCAGGCGGTCACTGGGTCGTGCTCACCGGTTGCCGCAAGGGCCACGTCCGGGCTGCGCTGGAGCCCGGGCTCGAGGATGGACCTGACCTGGCTGGCCGTGAGCTCGACCGGTTGGTCGACCTCTTCGGCCGGGACCACGTGCTGGTCGAGCTCACCGACCACGGCTTCCCGCTGGACTCCGCTCGCAACGACGCGCTGGCCGCGCTGGCCGGCCGGACCGGGCTCGGCATGGTGGCGACCACGAACGCGCATGCCGCGTCACCCCGGCGCGGGCGGCTCGCCGCGGCGCTCGCGGCGGTCCGAGCCCGCCGCAGCCTCGACGAGATGGATGGCTGGCTCCCACCTGCCGGCACGGCCCACCTGCGCTCGGGTGAGGAGATGGCGGCGCGGTTCGGCCGCTATCCGGGAGCGGTGGAGCTGGCCGCCGAGGTCGGTCGTGCATGTGCCTTCGACCTGTCGCTGGTTGCGCCGAGGTTGCCGGACTTCCCGGTTCCCGCCGGCCGCACGGAGATGACCTGGCTCCGCGAGCTCACCGCCCGCGGTGCGCGGCACAGGTACGGCCCGCCCGACGTCGAGGCGAGCCGCCGCGCGTACGCGCAGATCGAGTACGAGCTCGAGATCATCGAGCAGCTCGGATTCCCGGGCTACTTCCTGGTGGTGCACGACATCGTCGAGTTCTGCAAGTCGCGCGGGATCCTTTGCCAGGGGCGAGGCTCGGCCGCCAACTCCGCGGTCTGCTTCGCCCTCGGGATCACGGCGACCGATCCGGTCTTCTTCGACCTGCTCTTCGAGCGCTTTCTCTCGCCCGAGCGGGACGGACCGCCCGACATCGACGTCGACATCGAGAGCGATCGTCGCGAGGAGGCGATCCAGTACGTCTACGGGCGGTACGGCCGGGACCGCGCGGCACAGGTCGCCAACGTGATCTCCTACCGCCCCCGTTCGGCGGTGCGCGACATGGCCAAGGCGCTCGGGTACGCCCAGGGACAGCAGGACGCGTGGTCGAAGCAGATCGACGGATGGTCGTCGATCATCGAGGCCGGAGCCGACCACGACATCCCCGCGGACGTGCACCGGATGGCCGCCGAGCTGCTGGACTTCCCGCGCCACCTCGGAATCCACTCCGGCGGCATGGTGATCTGCGATCGACCGGTCGGCGAGGTGTGCCCGGTCGAGTGGGGGCGCATGCCCAACCGGACCGTCTTGCAGTGGGACAAGGACGACTGTGCGCGGGTCGGCCTGGTGAAGTTCGACCTGCTGGGGCTGGGGATGCTCTCGGCGATCCGGTACGCGCTGGAGATGCTGCATGATCATCACGGGCGCGATCTCGAGCTCGCCACGATCCCGCCGGAGGACCCCGCCGTCTACGACATGATCTGTGCCGCGGACACCGTTGGAGTCTTCCAGATCGAGAGCCGCGCCCAGATGGCGACGCTGCCCCGCATGAGGCCGCGCAAGTTCTACGACCTCGTGTGCGAGGTGGCGATGATCCGTCCCGGACCGATCCAGGGCGGCTCGGTGCACCCGTTCATCCGGCGGCGCAACGGGCAGGAGCCCGTCGTCTACGCGCACCCGTCGCTCGAGCGGTCACTCGCCCGTACGTACGGCGTCCCGCTCTTCCAGGAGCAGGTCATGCAAATGGCCATCGACGCGGCGAGCTTCACCCCGGCCCAGGCCGACGAGCTGCGGCAGGCCATGGGTTCCAAGCGGTCCGCCGCGCGGATGGCGCGACTGCGCGTGCGCCTCTACGACGGCATGGCCGGCAACGGGATCACCGGCGACGTGGCCGACGAGATCGCCGAGAAGCTGGAGGCGTTCGCCCACTTCGGCTTCCCGGAGAGCCACTCGATCAGCTTCGCCTACCTCGTGTACGCGAGCTCGTGGCTCAAGCACTACTACCCGGCAGCGTTCTGCGCGGCGCTGCTCAACGCCCAGCCGATGGGCTTCTACTCACCGCAGACCCTCGTCGCCGATGCCCGTCGGCACGGGGTCGAGGTCCGCTCGCCCGACCTGAACGCGAGCGCGGCGGTGGCCACGCTCGACGGCGAACGGGACTGTCCGGTCGTCCGGCTGGGGCTGTCCTCGGTCCGTACGATCGGGACCGAGCTGGCCGAAAAGATCGCGGCCGGCCGGCCGTACGCCTCGATGGAGGATCTCGCCTATCGCGTCGGGCTGACCCCGCCGCAGGCCGAAGCGCTCGCCACGGCTGGTGCCTTCCACTGCTTCGGGCTGGACCGTCGAGCGGCGCTCTGGGCAGCCGGCGCGGTCGCCCGCGTGCGACCTGACGTGCTGACCGGGACGACGCTGGGGACGAGCCCGCCCGTGCTGCCGGGCATGTCTGACGTCGAGCAGACGATCGCCGATCTCTGGGCGACCGGTGTCACCACCGACGGCTACCCGACCCGCCACGTACGGGAGCAGCTCGACGCACGCGGGGTGATCACCGCGGCGCGGCTCCGCCAGACCGACCATGGCAGCAAGGTCCTGGTGGGTGGGGTGGTCACCCACTGGCAGCGGCCGGCGACGGCCGGCGGGACGACCTTCCTCAACCTCGAGGACGAGACCGGGATGGTCAACGTGATCTGCTCGCGGGGCCTGTGGGCGCGCTATCGCCGGGTCGCGCGGTCGGCGGCGGCGTTGATCATCCGTGG
>JACCYY010000259.1 GCA_013696235.1 Sporichthyaceae bacterium
TCCCAGTCCTCGTCGGTCATCCAGTCGCCGCTGGGGGTGAACCAGCCGATGTCCTCGATGCCGCTGGCCTTGGTCACGCGACCGCTGAAGTGCCGGCGGCGCCGGAACACCGGGTGGTCTGCACGCAGCTTGGTCAGCTTGGACACGAACTCGGTGAGGACGCCGAAGTCCTTCGCCCGCTCCCAGTCGACCCAGGCGATCTCGCTGTCCTGGGCGTAGACGTTGTTGTTGCCGCCCTGCGTGCGGCCGAGCTCGTCGCCGTGCAGCAGCATCGGCACGCCCTGGCTCAGGAACAGCGTGGTGAGGAAGTTGCGCTTCTGCTGCTCGCGCAGCGCGATGACCTCCAGGTCGTCGGTGTCTCCCTCGACCCCGCAGTTCCAGGACGAGTTGTGGCTCTCGCCGTCGTTGCCGTCCTCGCCGTTGGCCTCGTTGTGCTTCTCGTTGTAGGAGACCAGGTCGTGCATGGTGAAGCCGTCGTGCGCCGTGACGAAGTTGATGGAGGCGTACGGGCGCCGTCCGTCGTTCTCGTACAGATCGGCCGAGCCGGTCAGGCGGGAGGCGAACTCGGCCAGCGTCTCGGGCTCACCGCGCCAGTAGTCCCGCATCGTGTCGCGGTACTTGCCGTTCCACTCGGTCCACAGCGGCGGGAAGCCACCGACGTTGTAGCCGCCCTCGCCGACGTCCCACGGCTCGGCGATGAGCTTGGCCTGGCTGACGACCGGGTCCTGCTGGACCAGGTCGAAGAACGCGGACAGCCGGTCGACCTCGTGGAACTGGCGGGCCAGCGTGGCGGCGAGGTCGAAGCGAAAGCCGTCGACGTGCATGTCCAGCACCCAGTACCGCAGGGAGTCCATGATCATCTGCAGCACGTGGGGGCTGTTCATCTTCAGGCTGTTGCCGGTGCCGGTCGTGTCCATGTAGAACCGCGGGTCGTCGTCGACGAGGCGGTAGTAGGCGGCGTTGTCGATGCCGCGGAACGCGAGCGTCGGGCCGAGGTGATTGCCCTCGGCCGTGTGGTTGTACACGACATCCAAGATCACCTGGATGCCGCAGAGGTGCAGCTCGCGCACCATCGCCTTGAACTCGAGCACCTGCTCGCCGTGCTCGCCCGACGACGAGTACGCGTTGTGCGGTGCGAAGAAGCCGACCGTGTTGTAGCCCCAGTAGTTGCTGAGGCCCTGGTCGCGCAATGTGTTGTCGTGCACGAACTGGTGGACGGGCATGAGTTCCACGGCGGTCACACCGAGGCTGCAGAGGTGTTCCATCATCGCGGGGTGGGCGAGGCCGGCGTAGGTGCCGCGGATCTCTTCCGGGATCCTGGGGTGGTGCTGAGTCAGACCTTTCACGTGGGCCTCGTAGATCACCGACTCGTGATCCTTGGTGTCCGGTGCCCGGTCGTTCTGCCAGTCGAAGAACGGGTTCGTCACGACCGACTTCATCGTGTGCGGTGCGCTGTCCTCCTCGTTGCGCTTGCGGTGGTCGCCGAACTGGTAGCTGTACAGCGACTCGTGCCAATCGATGTTGCCCTCGATGGCCTTCGCGTACGGGTCGAGCAGCAGTTTGGCCGGGTTGCACCGCTGGCCGCGGTTCGGCTCGTACGGGCCGTGAACCCGGAACCCGTACTGCTGACCGGGGGCCACGCGCGGCAGGTAGGTGTGCCACACGAACGCGTCCCGCTCGGCGAGCGGGACGCAGGTCTCGTTGCCCGCCTCGTCGAACAGGCAGAGATCGACCTGCTCGGCGACGGCGGAGAAGATCGCGAAGTTGGTCCCGGCCCCGTCGTAGGTCGCGCCGAGCGGGTAGGGGGTACCAGGCCAGATCTGCATGAAGTTGATCTCCAGAACGGGTAGCTCGGTCGCGGGCAGCAATGCCCGCGCTCAGGCGGTCGGGTCGGGTGGGGCGACTCGTCAGCTCGTCGGACCACCGGGCATCGGGAATCCCGCGGCGAACGCCCGCACCTCGGCTCCGAGCCGCTCCACGCCGCGCTCGTCCCCCACCTTCTCGGCCTCCACCACGGCGTCGATCCAGCCGGCGATCCGGGGCATGTCGGTCTCGGCCATCCCGCGCGTGGTGATCGCGGACGTGCCGATCCGGATGCCCGACGGGTCGAAGGGCTTCCGAGGGTCGAACGGCACCGAGTTGTAGTTGAGCTCGATCCCGGCCCGGTCCAGGGCCTTGGCGGCCTGCTTGCCGGGGATCTGCTTGCTGGTCAGGTCGACGAGGATCAGGTGGTTGTCCGTACCGCCGGAGACGAGGTCGAACCCGCGCTCGGTGAGCCCCGCCGCCAGCGCCTTCGCGTTGGCCACGATCGCGTGCGCGTACGCGCTGAAGTCCGGTGTCGCCGCCTCGCCGAGCGCCACCGCGATCGCGGCGGTGGTGTGGTTGTGCGGCCCGCCCTGCAGACCCGGGAACACGGCCCGGTCGAGGGCCTTCGCGTGCTGCTCGTCACTCATGATCATCGCGCCGCGCGGCCCGCGGAGCGTCTTGTGCGTGGTGGTCGTGATCACCGGCGCGTGCCCGACCGGGGAGGGGTGAGCACCCCCGGCCACGAGGCCGGAGATGTGGGCGATGTCGGCGACGAGGATCGCGTCGACCTCGAGGGCGATCTCGGCGAACGCGGGGAAGTCGATCGTGCGGGGGATCGCGGTGCCGCCGCAGAAGATGATCTTCGGTCGCTCGGCGCGGGCGACGTCGCGCACCTCGTCGAGGTC
>JACCYY010000039.1 GCA_013696235.1 Sporichthyaceae bacterium
GTGATCGGATGGTTGACCGGCCCGATCGCCAGGATGATGCCGGCGGCGATCGGCACGAGGTTGATCGGGTTCGCGAAGTCGACCCGGTTCTCGACCCAGATCTTTGCGCCCAGCAACCCGATCATCCCGTAGAGGACGACCGTGATCCCGGCCAGCGCCCCGTACGGGGTGTTCGCCACCAGCGCACCGAACTTCGGGCACAGCCCGAACAGGATCGCGACCACCGCGGCGATGTAGTACGCGGCAGTCGAGTAGATCCGGGTCGCCGCCATCACGCCGATGTTCTCCGCGTACGTCGTCGTCGGCGATCCACCGACCGACGTGGCCACCATCGTGGCGACCCCGTCCGCCATGACCGCCCGACCGATCATCGGGTCGAGATCCCGCTGGGTCATCGCCGCCACCGCCTTGACGTGGCCGGTGTTCTCGGCGATCAGGGCGATCACGGCCGGCAGGCAGAGCAGGATCGCCGCACCAGTGAACACCGGCGCGGTGAAGTCAGGGAGCCCGAACCACGCGGCGTCACGCACGGCGTCGAAGCTGGTCCGCGGGTGCGCCTCCAGGGTGAGCAGGTTGAACTGGTTGATCGAGGTGATGTCGCCGAAGATCCCGTCGAACACCCAGGAGATGAGGTACCCGAACACGAGCGCGAGCAGGATGCCGATGCGGCCCCAGAAGCCGGGCAGCCGCACGGTGAACACGAACAGGGCGAGCATCGTCAGAAGAGCCACCCACGGGTCGGCCGGCCAGTACGTGTCGGCCACCACGAACGCGAGCCCGAACCCGATCAGCATGACGACGCCACCGGTCACCGCCGGGGGGAACACTCGTGTGATCACCCGTACCCCGAGCAGCGTGATCACCACGCCGGCTGCGGCCAGGACGAGCCCGGCGACCAGGATCCCGCCGGTGACCGTGCCGTCGGTCGAGTCCTGCAGCGCGCGGATGGCGAAGACCGCACCCACGAACGAGGCGCTGGTGCCGAGATAGCTGGGGATCTTGTTCTGCGTGATCAGCAGGAACAAGATTGTCGCGACCCCGCTCATCATGATCGCCAGGTTGGGATCGAGCCCCATCACGAGCGGGAAGACGAACGTCGCGCCGAACATCGCGATCACGTGCTGGCCGCCGAACGCGACCATCCTCGGCCAGGACAGCCGTTCATCGGGGGCGACGACCTCGCCGGGGGGCGGGGTGGCCCCGCCGTGGACGAGCTTCCAGCCGAATGCCATTGCAGCCTCCAGATCACGGTGCCGTCGCTGCCGACGGCGTCCAACGGCGCGGCCCCGTATCCCGCGTCGGCCGATGACGACTCGTCTCGCGCCGCAGTCAGGATGCCGCAGGCGATCACCTCGCGGTGGGACTTTGGACACCCCGTTCCGCGCGCCGCGACCGGCGCGGCGAGGATGGGTCGGTGACAGCGGAGCGGTTCGACGACCGCGCCGACCGTGGGTTGGCGCTCGTGACCGGTGCGAGCGGCTACGTCGGCGGTCGGCTGGTCCCCGCGCTCCTGTCCGCGGGCTGGCGGGTGCGGGCGATGGCCCGGTCGAAGAACCGGCTGCGCGACCACCCGTGGGTGCACGACGTCGAGGTCGTCGAGGCCGACGTCACCGACGAGGCAAGTCTCGGTGCAGCGCTCGCTGGGGTCGACGTCGCCTACTACCTCGTGCACTCGCTCGGCCATGCCGCGCGGTTCGCGGATACCGACCGCGCAGCCGCGGAGGCGTTCGCGCGGCAGTCGAGAAGGGCCGGGGTCGGCCGCATCGTCTACCTGGGGGGCCTGGCACCAAGCGGCGAGGTGCTGTCAACGCACCTCGCGAGCCGCGAGGAGGTCGGCAAGATCCTGCTCGACAGCGGCGTGCCCACGGCCGTGCTCCGTGCCGCCGTCGTCCTGGGCAGCGGGAGCGCCAGCTTCGAGATGCTGCGCTACCTCACCGAGCGACTCCCGGCCATGGTCGCGCCGAAGTGGGTCGACTCCAAGATCCAGCCGATCGCGATCCGCGACGTCTTGCGCTACCTCGTCGGTGTGGCCGCGCTGCCTGCCGAGGTGAGCCGGGCATTCGACATCGGCGGCGCGGACGTCCTCACGTACAAGCAGATGATGGTCCGCTACGCGGAGGTCGCGGGCCTCCGCCCCCGCCGGGTGCTGCGCGTCCCGGTGCTCACCCCGCGGCTGTCCAGCCTCTGGGTCGGTCTTGTGACGCCCGTGCCCGGCGGCCTGGCGAGGCCGTTGGTGGAGAGCCTCATCCACGACGTGGTGACCACCGAGCGCGACATCAGGGCGTACGTCCCCGACCCGCCCGGCGGCCTGCTCGGCTTCGAGGCTTCCGTGGAGCTCGCCCTCGCGAACATCCGCGACGCCGACGTCGCGACGCACTGGTCGAGCGCCTCGGTGTCGGGCGCGCCGAGCGACCCGATGCCGACGGACCCGGCGTGGGCCGGCGGTGACATCTACGTCGACGACCGCTCGCGGGTGGTCGACGCCTCGCCGGAGGCGCTGTGGTCGGTGATCGAAGGCATCGGGGGCACGTCCGGGTGGTACTCCTGGGGCCTCGCCTGGCGGGTCCGGGGCTGGCTGGACAAGCTGTTCGGCGGGCCTGGGCTGAGGCGTGGTCGGCGCAGCCCGTACGACCTCCAGATCGGCGACGCGGTGGACTGGTGGCGGGTCGAGGAGATCGTCGACCGCGAGCTGCTGCGCCTGCGCGCAGAGATGCGACTGCCCGGGCGGGCTTGGCTCGACCTCGGGATCGAGACCGGCGAGGCGGGTCGCACCGTGTTCCGCCAGCGCGCGGTGTACGCCCCGAAGGGACTTCTCGGGCGGTTGTACTGGTGGGCGGTCTGGCCGTTCCACGGCTTCGTGTTCGGCGGCATGCAGCGCAACATCGCCAGCCGGGCCGAGGAGCTCGCAGCCGGCGCGGACGGCCCACGATGGC
>JACCYY010000044.1 GCA_013696235.1 Sporichthyaceae bacterium
CGGGCGACGGCGGAGGCGAGAACCAGGCTGCCCCGGCCGGTCAGGACGCCGACGGCGTGGACCAGGGCCAGGACGCCGACACCCAGGACCACGGCGGCGGCCACGACTCCGACTCGTCCGACGGCACCGACTCCGACGGGACCGACTCGAGCTCCTGAACCGCGCGCCCCCCGCCCGACCACGGAATGATCACGTTTACTAGTTGTCCACCTGCTTCGCGAGAGCTACGACCCTCGCCAGGTACGGCGACGTCGTAGACGTGATCATTCCGGTGGGCGACGAGGCCGGGCGGGAGGAGGAGCGGGTGAGGACGGACAACCCCCTGCATCGCTGCGTGGGTGACGAGCAAGAGTTCTTGGCGTCGTCGTGGGGTCGTCGCCCGCTCGTACGGCGTGGGGCCGAGACCGGCGAGCGCTTCACCGACCTCCTCGACCTGCCCGATGTCGACCACCTGGTCATGTCGTCCGGCATCCGCACGCCAGCGTTCCGCCTCGTGCAGAACGGCGAGCCGCTGGCACCGAGCAGCTACACGACCACACCGCAGATCGGCGGCGCTCCGGTCACCGGGCTGGCCGACCCGGCCCGGGTGCTGGGCGCGATCGACGACGGCGCGACACTCGTGCTGCAGGGGCTGCACCGGTTCTGGGAGCCGTTGCGGCGCTTCGTCCGCGGACTGGAGGCCGCGCTCGGGCACACCTGCCAGGTCAACGCCTACTTCACGCCGCCCGGTGCGCAAGGCCTCAAGATCCACAGCGACTCCCACGACGTCTTCGTGCTGCAGGCGTTCGGCTCCAAGCGGTGGGAGATCCACGGGTCCGACGGCGTTCTCGACCTCGTGCTCGAGCCCGGCGACACGCTCTACATGCCCAAGGGCACTCCGCATGCAGCGACCGCGCAGAACGTCCTGTCCGGCCATCTCACCGTCGGCATCCTCACGACCTCGTGGCGCGAGGCGATCACGGGTGTGGTCCGGGAGGTGCTCAGCGACGAGGCGTTCGATGATCGGCTTCCGGCCGGCTGGCACGTCGAGCCGAGCGCGGCCCGCGTTGAGCTGCTCGCGCACCTCGACGAGCTGCGCGGCCGCCTGGAGAAGGTCGACCTCGACGCCGCGCTCGAGCAGCGGGCCGACCGGTTCTGGACCGGGCGGCTGCCTTTGCTCGCCCGTGGGCTGCTCGACCGGACCCGGCTGGCCGAGCTCGACGACGACACCGTCGTACGGCGGCGGGTGGGCGCGGCGTGCCAGCAGCGGCTGGCTCCGGAAGGGCTGCGCGTCTTCCTCGGCGACCGTGCGCTGACGATGCCGAGCTGGGTGGCACCGGCGGTCGAGCGGCTCGCCAGCGGGGTCCCGGTCCGCGTCGGGGATCTCGACCTCGACGGGCAGAGCCGGCACGTCCTGGTCCGACGCCTCGTGCGGGAAGGGCTGCTCGAGGTCGACGGGTGACCGGCCGCCGGCCGACCCGGCCAGCCGCGCCTGCGCCGCCGCCGCTGACCGAGCAGGCCCTGATGCTCCCCCGCTGCTCGACGACCAGTGACCACCTCGACGAGCCCGTGCTGGGCACCGCATCGGTGGTTCGGACCTGGCTCCTGCTCGAGCACCCCGGGTCCTGGTCCACGACCGCGCTGCAGAGCCGCCGGGTCCCGGCCAGGGTCGGCACCGTGCTGGCCCGCCGGGCGAACCGCCACCACGTACGCGTCGTGCTCATCCGCCGGCCCGGTCGAACCGCCCCCGATCTCCCGCTGACCTGCTTCGCAGCCACCACCGGACCGGCCGGGTCCTGGCTCGGCGGGCTGACGCTCGACCGGGCCGAGGAGGTGCTCGACGTCGACCTCCGGGCACTCGGCGCGGGATCCCGTACGGCCTTTACGCCGGTCGATCAACCTGTGCTCTGCGTGTGCACCCACGGGAGCCACGACCCGTGCTGCGCCGAACGGGGCCGCCCGGTGGCCGGCGCCCTGGCGGCTCGGTTCCCGGCGCAGACCTGGGAGGTCTCGCACATCGGCGGCGACCGGTTCGCCGGGAACGTCGTCTGCTTCCCCGACGGTGACTACCTGGGACGGCTCGACGCCACGAGCGCGGTGCCCGTCCTGGAGGCGTACGTGGACGGTCACTACGTCCTGCCGCACCTGCGCGGCCGCGCCGGGTTCGCACCCGTCGTGCAGGCGGCCGAGATCCTGGTCCGGGAGCGTCTCGGCATCACTGCACGATCCGCCGTACGGGTGCTCGACGCGCGCCAGGACGGCGGCGACACGACGGTCCGCCTCGAGGTGAGCGGACACGGCCAGCTCGCCGCCTCCGTACGGGTCGGCGCCACCGCGGTCGACCGACACCTGACCTGCCACGCTGCCCACGGCGGAGCGCCGCCGACCTACCGGCTCATCGATCTCACCCGCGGGCCGGGCACCACCGGATCTCCATGATCGACAGCTGGAGCGGTGGATCGGAACTCGGCTGCTACTTCGCCAGGTAGGCGAGGACGTCCTGCCGGGTGATGATGCCGTGCGGCTTGCCGCTGAGCAGGACGATCGCTGCACCTGCCTGCTCGAGCGCGGACATCGCCGCGGCCACCGGCTCGCCCGAGCCGATCATCGGGAGGGGTGAGGACATGTGCAGCTCGAGCAGGTCGGCGAGCTGCGCCTTGCCGGTGAACAGCAGGTCGAGCAGGTCCCGCTCGACGACCGAGCCGACCACCTCTGCGGCCATCACCGGTGGTTCGGCCTTGACGACCGGCATCTGGGAGACCTCGTACTCGCGCATGTAGTCGATCGCGTCCCGCACGGTCTCGTGCGGGTGCGCGTGCACGAACTCCGGGATCGCGCCGTCGCCCTTGCGGGCCAGCACGTCACCTACGCTCGACGGCTCGGAGGTGGTCAGGAACCCGTACGACGCGAGCCACTCGTCGTTGAAGACCTTGGAGAGGTAGCCCCGGCCGCCGTCGGGCAGCAGCACGACCACCAGAGCGTCGGGGTCGTCCACCCGAGCCGCGACCGTGAGCGCAGCGGCTGCGGCCATCCCGCAGGACCCGCCGACGAGCAGCGCCTCCTCCCGGGCCAGGCGACGGGTCATCGCGAACGAGTCCCGGTCGCTCACGGCGATGATCTCGTCGCAGACCGTCCGGTCGTACGCGTCGGGCCAGAAGTCCTCACCGACGCCTTCTACGAGGTACGGCCGCCCGGTGCCACCTGAGTAGACCGAGCCCTCCGGGTCGGCTCCGATGATCTTGACCCGGCCGTCGGAGACCTCCTTGAGGTAGCGCCCGGCGCCACTGATCGTTCCCCCAGTGCCCACCCCGGCGACGAAGTGGGTGATCGTCCCGTCGGTCTGCGCCCAGAGCTCGGGTCCGGTCGTCCGGTAGTGGGACTCCGCGTTCTGCGGGTTGCTGTACTGGTCGGGCTTCCACCCACCCGGTGTCTCACGTGCCAGCCGGTCACTGACCGAGTAGTACGACCGTGGGTCCTCCGGGTCCACCGCGGTCGGGCACACGTCGACCTCGGCGCCGTACGCCCGAAGCGTGTTGATCTTGTCGAGGGAGACCTTGTCCGGGCAGACGAAGATGCACTGGTACCCCTTGGCCTGGGCCACGATCGCGAGCCCCACCCCGGTGTTGCCCGACGTCGGTTCGACGATCGTGCCGCCAGGCTGGAGCGCTCCGGACTGCTCTGCCGCCTCGACCATGCGCAGCGCGATCCGGTCCTTCACGGAACCGCCGGGGTTGAAGTACTCCAGCTTGGCCAGGACGGGGGTCCGGATGTGGTCGGTCACCCGGCTCAGCCGCAGCAGCGGGGTATTGCCGACGAGGTCGATGAGGTTGTCGTAGATCTGCACGCGGCGAGCGTAGTGGGGGATCCCCGGTCAGCCGGCGCCTATACGTACGATCCAACCGTCCGGTGCCAGTCCGAAGGAGTCAAGCCTTGAGTCGTGCCAACCGCGCGCGCCGCGTGGCCGCTGCGGCTGCGTTCGGTGGAGGCGGGGTCGGCCTGGCCGCCGCCGGCGGGTACGCGCTCCTGCTCAGCCAGGCCCGGCTGGCCCGACGGATGGTCGGCGAGCCCGAGGACGAGCCGCTGCACGCCGACGCCACGTTCGGCACAGGTGGTGGAGAGCCGATCAGCTTCGTCCTGCTCGGTGACTCCAGCGCGGTCGGCCTCGGGGTCGACAGCGCGAGCGAGACCCCGGGTGCGCTGCTGGCCCGAGGGCTGGCCGCGGCGGCGCACCGACCCGTCACGCTGGTCACGCTCGGCCACGTCGGCGGTCTCTCCAGCGACCTCGCAGCGCAGGTCGACCGCGCGCTCGCCGTAGCGCCGCAGCTGGCGCTCATCATGGTCGGCGCGAACGACGTCACCCACCGGGTCAGACCGTCGGATGCCGTACGGCACCTGGTCGAGGCCGTGCGCCGGCTGGTCGAGGCCGACTGCGCCGTGGTGGTCGCGACCTGCCCGGACCTCGGCACGATCGAGCCGATCGCGCAACCGCTGCGCTCCGTGGCCCGTCGATGGAGCCGCATGCTCGCGGCTGCGCAGACGATCGCTGTCGTCGAGACCGGCGGTCGCACGGTCTCCATCGGCGACCTTCTCGGTCCGGAGTTCGCCGCCGACTACCGCATGTTCTCCGCCGACCGCTTCCACCCGTCCGCGACCGGGTACGCGCGAGCCGCGGCCGCGATGCTGCCCTCGCTCATCGACGCTGCCGGTCTCCCGCACCCGGTGGACCCGAACCGCCCCGGCGACGGCGTGCTGCCGGTCGCCCAGGCCGCGGTCGTCGCGGCGGATGCAGCGGGAACCGAGGTGGCCGGCGTCGAGCTCGGTGGGTCGGCCCGCGGACCGCGTGGTCGGTGGGCTTTCCTGCGGCTGCGCCGCCAGCAGGGAGCCGACGACACGAACCGCACCGACAGCACCGACCACGCGCACGAGGGGACCGAACCGCAGCCCGCGGCGGCACCCGCGGGCGGCGGCGTCGAACCCGTAGGAGGGAACCCGGATGCCTGAGGCCGTGGTCGTCGCCGCCACCCGCTCGCCGATCGGCCGAGCCGTCAAGGGAACGTTGCGCGACGTCCGTCCGGACGACCTGCTGGCGACGGTGATCGCGGCCGTCCTCGGCCAGGTGCCCGCGCTGGACCCGCACTCGCTCGACGACCTCTACGTCGGCTGTGCCGAGCCCGAGGGCGAGCACGGTCTCAACCTGGCCCGCCGGGTTGCGGTGCTGCTCGGCCTCGACGACGTACCCGCGGCAACGGTCAACCGGTTCTGCGCCTCGAGCCTCCAGACCACCCGCATGGCGTTCCACGCGATCCGCAGCGGCGAGGGGCATGCATTCGTGTCCAGCGGTGTCGAGTGCGTGAGCCGCTACCCAGCGTTTCGTGGCGCTGGCGAGACCCGGTCGCAGTTCCACCATCCGGCGTTCGCCGCGGCGGGAGCCCGTACGAC
>JACCYY010000068.1 GCA_013696235.1 Sporichthyaceae bacterium
ACGCCGTGCTGGACGTCGAGCAGGGCCTCGCGCAGCTCGAGCGCGACGGGGCCGACGTCATCGCGGATCGCGAGCTCGCCGCCGGTCCAGACGAGCCGGTTGAGGGAGGAGATCACCGCGGCGGTCCCGCAGGCGAACACCTCGGTGATGTGGCCGGCCGCGACGTCGGTCCGCCACTCGTCGACGCTGATCCGCCGCTCGACCGCCTTGTGGCCGCGCTCCTCGGCAAGGGTGAGCAACGAGGACCGGGTGATACCGGCCAGGATCGAGCCGCTCAGCTCGGGCGTGACGATCGATCCGTCGTCGTACACGAAGAAGAGGTTCATGCCGCCGAGCTCCTCGACCCAGCGTCGCTCGGCGGCGTCGAGAAAGCAGACCTGGGCGCACCCGTGTGCGATCGCCTCCTGCTGCGCGACCAGGCTCGACGCGTAGTTCCCGGCGGTCTTCGCCGCACCCGTTCCGCCGGACGATGCGCGGGTGTAGTGCTCGGACAGCCAGATCGAGACCGGTTTCACACCCTCGGGGAAGTAGGCACCGGCGGGTGACGCGATCACGACGAACAGGACCTCGTCCGCCGAACGTACGCCGAGACCGGGCTCTGTGGCGATCATGAACGGCCGCAGGTACAGGCTCTTCTCCCGCTCGAGCGGCACCCAAGCCCGGTCGGTCGAGACGAGCAGGTCGATCACCTCGATGAACGTCTCCACCTCGAGGCGCGGGAGCGCGAGGCGCTCGGCTGACCGCTGCAGCCGGATCGCGTTCTGGTCGGGCCGGAAGATCGCGGTGCTGCCGTCGGGCTGCGCGTATGCCTTGAGGCCCTCGAAGATCGACTGGCCGTAGTGGAAGACGTTGGTCGAGGGGTCGAGCGAGATCGGCCCGTACGGGCGCAGCCGGCCGCCGAACCAGCCGCGCTCCCGGGTCCAGTCGATCGTGATCATGTGGTCGGTGAACGTACGGCCGAAGCCCGGCGAGGCCAGGACCTGCGACCGTCTCTCCTCCGGTACGAGCGACGTGGAGTGCTCCCGAGCGATTTCCAGCGGTGGGTCCGACGCCATCGTCATGCCGCGAACCGTAGCCGAACCGGCCGGCAATCGGGCCGATGGGTTTCCCTCACGCGGCTGATCGGCCTAGCGTCAGACCATCCGAGGCTGGCGCGACGCATCGCGGGTCTCCCGACACGAGGAGCGACACGATGGCGAACAAGAACAAGGGCGGGCGCGAGGCCCGCAAGCCGAAGAAGGACGCCAAGGTGAAGGCCGTGACGGTGACCAGCGCCGTGCGACCTGCACCGGACGCGGCTGGGGACAAGTCCAGCGGCGGCGGCGGCGGCAAGGACGCCTAGCCCGAAGGCGGACCGCCTCAGCTGTCGACGTCGAGGTCGACGGTGCGACCGTTCTCCGCACCGATCTCGGCGGTGATCCCGTCGAGCACCTCGTGCGCGATCGCCGAGTCGACGGTGAGCACGACCAGTGCGTGCCCGCCCTTGGCGTCCCGGCCGACCTGCATGCTCGCGATGTTGATCTGGCGCTCGCCGAGCATGCGGCCGACGATGCCGATCACGCCGGGACGGTCGACGTAGCGGAAGAACGCCATGTGCTCGGTCGGCACGATGTCGATGTCGAACCCGTCGACCTCGACGAGCTTGGCGGTGTGCCGCGGCCCCGAGAGCGTGCCGGACACCGAGGTCACCGTCCCGTCGGCCATCGTGCCGCGGACGGTCACCACGTTGCGGTAGTCCGGGCTCTCGGTCGAGGTCGTGAGGCGCACCTCGACGCCACGCTCTTCGGCAAGAAGTGGCGCATTCACGTACGTGACAGCGTCTTCGACGACGTCCGTGAACGCTCCACGCAGTGCGGCCAGTTCGAGGATCTTCACGTCGTGCTCGGCGATCTCGCCCCTCACCACGACGTCGATGCGGACGGGCAGGTGGCCGGCCAGGCCGGTGAAGACGCGGCCGAGCATCTCGGCGAGCGGCAGGCCCGGCTTGACCTCCTCGGCGATCGACCCGCCCTGGACGTTGACCGCGTCCGGCACGAGCTCGCCGGCGAGTGCCAGTCGCACCGACCGGGCGACGGACACGCCCGCCTTCTCCTGTGCCTCCGCCGTGCTCGCGCCGAGGTGCGGCGTCACGACGACGTTCGGCAGCGCGAAGAGCGGGCTGTCGGTGCAGGGCTCGGTGTCGAAGACGTCGACGCCGGCGCCGGCCACGCGGCCCTCGAGCAGAGCCGCCGCGAGCGCAGCCTCGTCGACGATGCCGCCGCGGGCGGCGTTGATCACGTGCACCGTCGGCTTCACCTTGCGCAGCGCCTCGGTGCCGATCAGCCCGCGGGTGTCCGGCGTCCGCGGCAGGTGGATGGTGATGACGTCGCTCTCCGCGAGGAGCTCGTCGAGGGCGACCAGTCGCACTCCGAGCTGGGCCGCCCGCGCGGCTGGCACGTACGGGTCGTACGCGAGGAGGCGGACGTCGAACCCGGCGAGACGCTGGGCGACGAGTACCCCGATCCGTCCGAGCCCAACCACGCCGACGGTCTTCTCCGCCAGCTCCACCCCGGTGAACCGGGACCGCTGCCAGACTCCGCTGACGAGGGACGCGTGCGCCTGCGGGACATTGCGGAGCGAGGCCAGAAGGAGGCCGATCGCGTGCTCCGCGGCGCTCACGATGTTCGACTGCGGCGCGTTAACGACCATGACCCCGGCCTTGGTCGCGGCATCGATGTCGACGTTGTCGAGCCCGACGCCGGCCCGGGCCACCACGCGGAGTCGCTTCGCGACCCCGATCGCCTCGGCATCCACCCGCGTGGCGCTGCGGACGAGCAGGGCGTCCGCGTCGGGCAGGGCCGCGAGCAGGCTGCCCCGGTCGGCGCCGTCGCACGACCGGACTTCGAAGTCCGGACCGAGCGCCTCGACCGTCGCCGGCGAGAGCTCCTCCGCGATCAGGACGACCGGGCGCTGGGCAGGAGGGCTGGACACGTTGGCGGACCTCACGGGAGCGGGCAGACGGCACACCGCAGGACGGGATGCACGGCGGGGTCGGGACCATCGATCCTATCGAGCCGGGCTTCGACCTCAGCGGGCGTGGCGGGCGTCGGACCGGGTGGTCGCGATCCAGGGCAGCAGGCGGCGGACCCGACGGCCTGTCGCCACGACCGGGTGCCGGTCTGCCGCCGCCCGGAGCTGCCCGAGCTGGGGACTGCCTGCGCCCCGGTCGGCGACGAACTCCCGGGCGAGCGTGCCGTCCCGGACCTCGCTCAGGACGCGGCGCAGCACCTCCCGCAGGTGCGCGTCGGCGAGGCTGGCACCACCGGCCCGGCGGGCAAACTCCATGAGCGAGCCGTCAGCGGCGCCTGATGCCACGTCGGATGCGACCCGGTCCACGGCGCCGCGCAGGCTGTGGACGCACGCGAGATACGCGAGGTCGCGGGGATAGCCGCCCTCGACGAGGGTGTCGAACCCAGCGCTGACCACGCCGTCGATCACCGCCCCGGCGACCGCGTACTCGCCGAACAGCGCGGCCTCGGCGGCGGCCTCGACGGTGGTGCCGATCGCGCCCGCACGGGTGCCCCCGATCGCCTTCGCGTACGAGAGGGCGAGCTCGAGGGCAGCGCCGCTCGAGTCGTGCTGCACGGCGACCAGGACGGGCACCCCACGGCCGGCCGAGAGCTCCCGCTCGACCGCGGTCGCACCGGCGAGCGGTTGGACGAGCACGACGTCGTGCCCGGACGGGACGACCAGGAGCCCGAAGCGAAGCGCGACCGGATCGACCACCACGACCGCTGCCGAGGCGGCGAGCGCGGGCGCGGCGAGGGCCGCGAACCGTTCGCCCGCGGTCGGACCGGCGTCCACCACGACCACGAGGTCGGCTGTCCCGACCGCCTCGGCAACCCCGAACACCCCGATCCCCACCGTGTCGGCGTCGTCCCGAACCGGAGCGTCGGCCGAGGCACCGATCCGGACGTCGACACCGGCGTCGCGCAGCGCACTCGCGTGGACGAGGGCGTCCGGGCCGTCACCGAGAACGGCGGCGCGGCGGGACTGGACGACCGCGAGCTCGGCATGCTCGTCGAAATACATCGCCACGTCGTCCATCCTGCTGCACGCGGCGGGCCGCTTCGCGCCGGGCCGTTCTCCGCGACATGGTGCGCGCCGGGTGCGTCAGCCCCCGCTGACCGCCGGCACCACCACGATCTCGGCCCCGGGCCCGACCGGTGTCTCGAGCTGCTGGGAGTGCCGGATGTCGGCACCGTCGACGTAGACGTTGACGTGGCGGCGGACGGCGCCCTGCTCGTCGCGCAGCCGGCGCCCGAGCGCGGGGTGGTCGGCCTCGACCCGGGCCAGCACGTCCCCGACCGTCTGCACCCCGTCCGCCTCCACCTCCACGCTCGACCGGCCATCGGCGTACGGGCGCAGCACCCCGGGGAGCCGCATCACGACGGCGGTCATACCGACAGGGCCCGCACGCTGAGCACATCGGGCAGGTGCTCGACCACGAGGTTCCAGTGGTCGCCCTCGTCGGCGCTGGCATACAGCTCACCCGCACGCGTCCCGAGGTAGATCCCAGCCGGGTCGTCGGTGTCGGTGCACATCGCGTCGCGGAGCACAGCGGCGTGGTACGGACCGTCTGGCAGGCCGTCGGACAGCGGCGTCCAGGTCGAGCCGGCGTCCTCGGTCCGATAGACCCGGAACTGCCGGTCCGGGGGCATCCGGTCGCCGTCGGCGGTGAGCGGGAAGAGGTACGCGGTGCCCGGCCGGTGCGGGTGCACGACCACCGGGAACCCGAAGTCGGCCGGCAGCCCCTCGGCGATCGACTGCCACGAGTCCCCGCCGTCGTCCGAGCGGTACACCCCGTGGTGGTTCTGCAGGAACAGCTGGTCGGGCGCCTCCGGGTGGCTGGCGACCCGGTGGACGCACTGGCCGTACTCCGGGTACGGGTCCGGAAGGAAGTACGCCTTGACGCCGTCGTTGCTCGGCGCCCAGGACGCACCCGAGTCGGTGGTCCGGTAGACCCCGCCGGTCGACATCGCCACGAGCACGCGGTCGAGGTCGGTGGGGTGCGGCACGACTGTGTGCAGGCACTGCCCGCCGGCGCCGGGCTGCCAGGTCGGTCGGTGCGGGTGGTCCCACAACCCGTCGACCAGGGCGAACGTGACGCCGCCGTCGACGGACCGGAACAGCGCGCTCGGCTCGACGCCGGCGTACACCACGCCGGGCTGGTTCCGCGGGCCGGGTACGACCTGCCAGACCTGCTCGAGCGAGGCCCCGGAGCCTTCTGGGAAAGCGATCGGTGCCGCGCCCGGCTCGCTCCAGGTCGCGCCGAGGTCGTCGGAGTGGAACAGCGACGGCCCCCAGTGCTCGCTGCGGGCGGCTGCGAACAGCCTGGGCGTCGGCCCGCGGTCGTCGAACCCGACGCTCGCGACGGCGTTCATCCCGAACGCGATCGGGTCGACCTCGTACGTGACCCGGTCGTCGCTCCGCGCGACGAAGAGGCCCTTGCGGGTCCCGACCAGGACCACCACACCACTCATGTGCGCCCCACCTGCAGCGTCTTCTGGCCGGGTGACCAGCGCCTCGCACGAACCAGCGTGGCACTGGCAGCCCTCGCCATCAACACACGGTTGGACATCGAGACCTCACACCGCCGGGTACCGCGCCCCGGCGACCACCACGTTGACCAGGGGCGCGCCGCGCGCATACCGCTCGAGCTGTCCAGTGACGAGGCGACGCATGCGTGGCTCCATCGCCGTCGACGCCCCACCGGCGTGCGGCGTGATCAGGACACCGGGCGAGCGCCAGAGCGCGTGCTCCGGGGGCAACGGCTCGGGGTCGGTGACGTCCAGCGCGGCACGCAGGCGGCCGGCGGTGGTCTCCGCCACCAGTGCGTCCGTGTCGACCACGGCGCCGCGCGAGACGTTCACCAGCAGCGCCCCGTCGCACATGCGGGCCAGGAAGGCGGCATCCACCATGCCCCGGGTGGCCTCGGTGAGCGGGACGAGGACGACCACCACGTCGGCCCGCGACAGCAGTGACGGCAGCTCGTCCACGCCGTGGACGCCTTCGCGCGGCCGACTGGCGACCCGGATCAGCTCCACCTCGAAGCCTTCCAGCCGACGCTCGAGCGCCCCGCCGATCGAGCCGTACCCCAGGACGAGCACCGTCGCATCGGCGAGCGCGGGCCGGATCCCGCCGAGCTCCCACCGCCCGTCTGCCTGCGCCCGGACGAAGTCACCGAGCCCGCGCTGCGCCGCGATGATCAACCCGACCGCCAGCTCGGCCGTGCTGGCGTCGTGCACGCCGCGTGCGTTGCACAAGGTCACCCCCGGCGGCACGGCGGAGCGGACGTGGTCGACGCCCGCGGTCAGCGTCTGGATCACCCGCAGCGCTGGCATCTCGGCGATCACGTCGACCGCGACCATGCCGACCAGGTATGGCTGCACGTACAGCTCCGCGTCGCGCGCGGCCGCCGGGAGCGGCGCACGGCCGTCCCACTCGTCGTACGCGAGACCGCTCGGCGCTCCACCGAGCCAGTCGACCGGGAACGGCAGCAGGACGGTCATGGCCGAAATGTACTGACGCCTCGACGCCAGACCGATCCGGGTTACGTTGGTCGTACGGGCGCAGCTGCGCTCGCCCGATCGTTGCGGAGGCATGATGCGACGTCTTCTGGTGCCGGCCGTGCTCGCCCTGAGCGCCGCAGCGCTGGTCGCGTGCGGAGACGGCGATGACCAGGCCGAGCCGCAGGGCGGCAGCCAGAGCACCGTGCCGGAGCAGACCGACGGGACCGGGAGCGAGGAACCCAGCGCTGAGCCAAGCGCCGAGCCCAGCGTGGACGACGGCCGGCTGCTCCCACCTACCGTGGTCGGCGAGGTGGCGACCGGCCTGGAGATCCCGTGGAGCGTCGCGTTCCTGCCCGACGGCACGGCGCTGGTCTCCGAGCGTGGGACGGCCAAGATCAAGCTTCTCGACGGCCAGGGTGGAGCGACCGAGGTGGGCGAGGTGCCAGACGTCGCGGCTGAGGGCGAGGGCGGCCTGCTCGGGCTCGCGATCTCACCGGACTTCGCGACCGACCAGCTCGTGTACGCGTACCACACGTCGCCGAGCGACAACCGGGTCGTGCGGATGACGTTCGACGGGACCGCGCTCGGAGCCCCCGAGGTCATCCTCGACGGCATCGCGAGCAACACGATCCACAACGGCGGGCGGATCCACTTCGGCCCGGACGGGATGCTCTACGCCGGGGTGGGTGACGCCGGCGATCCGGCCACCGCCCAGGACACCGGGAGCCTGTCGGGCAAGATCCTCCGGATGGCGCCGGACGGAGCGGTCCCGCCGGACAACCCGTTCGACAACCTGGTCTGGTCGTACGGCCACCGCAACGTGCAGGGCTTCGGCTGGTCCGACGACGGCACCATGTGGGCCAGCGAGTTCGGCCAGAGCACGTTCGACGAGCTCAACCGCATCGAGGCCGGCGCCAACTACGGCTGGCCGGTCGCGGAGGGCATCGCCGAGCTCGCCGGCATGGTCGACCCGGTCGTGCAGTGGGGCACCGACGACGCGTCGCCGAGCGGTCTCGCCGTGGTCGACGGCCAGGTCTACCTCGCAGCGCTCAAGGGAGAACGGCTCTGGCAGGTGCCGGGACCCGGCGGCACCGGCACATCCCTCGAGCCGGTGGCCTGGTTCACCGGGGAGTACGGGCGCCTGCGCGACGTCGTCGAGGCGCCGGATCGTACGCTCTGGCTGGTCACCAACAACACCGACGGCCGTGGCGACCCTCGCGACGGGGACGACCGAATCCTCCAGGTCCAGCGGGTGGGCTGAGCGCTGTCGTTCGTCCGGTGCTCCGGATGGCTGCCGATGATCATCGCTTGCGGGCGATGGTGAGGCCGTCGGCAATGGGCAGCACCACCGCCTCGACCCGGTCGTCGGCGGCCACACGGTCGTTCACCGCACGGATCGCCACCGTGTTCTCGTCGGTGTTGGTCGGATCAGCCACCACGCCGCTCCAGAGAACGTTGTCGAGGAGGACGACGCCGCCCGGTCGGAGCCGCGCGACGATCTCCTCGTAGTACTCGACGTACCCCGGCTTGTCGGCGTCGATGAACGCAAGATCGATCGGCGGGTCGGCGGGCAGGGCCCGGAGCGTCTCGATCGCGGGGGCGATGCGCAGGTCGATGCGCTCCGCGACGCCGGCCCGGTCCCAGTGGTCGCGGGCGATCGCCGTCCACTCCTCGCTCACGTCGCAGCACAGGAGCCGACCACCGGTGGCCAGACCACGAGCGATGCAGATCGACGAGTACCCGGTGAACGTCCCCACCTCGACGGCGAACCGGACGCCGACGATCTTGGTGAGCAGCGTCATGAACGCGCCCTGGTCCGGCGAGATCTGCATCCCGCTCACGCTGCCGAGCCCGGCCGTGACCTCGATCAGCGAGCGCTGCACCTCGTCCGGCGGCGTTCCGTGAGCGACCGCGTACGCGTGGAGCTCGGGAGTGACGACGACGGACTTCGGCTCGGCCATGCACCCGACGGTAGCGATGACTAGATGAGGTCCGAGAAGCCACCGGGTTCCACCTCCGTACCCGCCAGCTCGGTCGGGTAGGTGATCGTGAGCGCCGCGTCGTCGCCGGTGCACGCCCCATCGGCCGGGCCGCACAGCCGGTCGACCGCTGCGGCGAGCTCGGCCACCTCTGGATAGCTCAGGTACTCCGCCTTGCTAACTGTCCACGCGGTCCAGGTCACGACCCGACCGGTTTGGGCGAAGCGCGTCGTAGCGAAGAGCGACGAATCTGGCGTTCCGTCCAGCGGCAGGTCGAGAAGACCTTCCTCTGGCTCGACCGTCTCGACGATGAAGCCTCCGTCGCCGACGCCAGAGAGTGTGAACGCGGCGAAGAGATTCACGTCCGCCGCCTGCTCGGCGCACTGTCCGATCCCCGCTCGAAGCTCGGCGAGGCGCGCCGCGGCGTCGACAGCTGTCGCGTACGCCTCCGCCCGCTGAATCGTCATGTACACCTGTCGCTCGACGACGCCGTACCTGACTGCCGCGGTCTCGACCGCTGCCGCCGAGACCTCCGGCGTGCAACGCGGAACAGCACCATCCAGCTCGACCCACTGCCAGACACCGTCGCCGGAAGGGAGCGGGTCCAAGTCGCTGGCGCGAAGCAGGTTGCCCTCGAGGACCGGCTCGACCGGCGTGGTCGGTGGTGGTGGAGGAGGCGTCGTCGAGGTAGGCGTCGGCGTCGACGGACTCGGTGACCCAGGTGGCGCCGTCGGCGACTGAGCAGGCGTCGTCGGTGACTCGCTGGGGGTGGTCGTGTCGGCGACGTCTGGAATGGCCTCGGTGCTCGTGGTGGTCGAGACGATGCCGATGACACCCGCGACTGCAGCGGCGGAGAGCGTCGCCGCGGTCGCCGTGCGGATGCGCCGCATGCGGGCACCGACCCGGCGGATGTCAGCAGCTGGCGCCGGGCGGGCCGCATCCCGGCCGGAGCGGGCCGCGTTTGCAAGGTCGCCATCGAAGTCAGACATGAGAGTTCTCCGTCTCGAGCAAGATCGCCAACGCCGCCCGGCCGCGCGACAGGCGAGCCTTCACCGTGCCGACCGGGGCGCCGACGGCCTCCGCGACCTGGTGCACGGACAGATCACAGAGGTGGTGCAA
>JACCYY010000078.1 GCA_013696235.1 Sporichthyaceae bacterium
CCGCCTCGACCACCTCGGCGAGGCCGAGCCCCTGACCGGTGTGCTGCTCGGGCGCGAACCGCACCTCGGCGTACACGACCCCGTCTGCCCCGAGGTCCTCGGCGCACTCGGCAGCCACCCGGTGCAGCGCCTCGGCGGTCTGCATGACGCCGACGGTGTGGTCGAAGGTCTCGAGGTAACGCTCCAACGAGCCTGAGTCTGCGGCGCCGACGAACCAGCGGCCGAGCTCGTCCGCGTCGGTGGTGGGCAAGGCGTCGTACCCGGTCTCGGCCGCCAGCTCGACGATCGACGAGGGCCGGAGGCCGCCGTCGAGGTGGTCGTGCAAGACCACCTTCGGAGCGCGCTGGAACGTGCTTCGCGACGGCTGCACCGGGCCGTCCGAACCGAGGTCGGGCCGTGGGTCGATCATGGCGCTCATCCTGCCAGCCGACCCCCGGCGACGACGCACGGTCGGGTCCGGGCTCAGCCGAGCGACGCAGCGTCCACCCGGTCGAGCACGAGCGGCCGGTCCTCCGGCCGCGACCGCTCCGGTGCGACCTCGTAGGCGTCCTCGAGGGCAGCTCGAGCCCGCTCGAACCGCTCCGGCTCGTCGGTGTGGAGGGTGAAGAGCGGTTCGCCCGCGCGGACCTTCGCGCCGGGCTTCGCGTGCAGCACCACGCCGGCGGCAGCCTGCACGGGGTCCTCCTTGCGGGCCCGGCCGGCGCCGAGCCGCCAGGCGGCGACGCCGACGGCCATCGCGTCGAGGCGCACGAGAACACCGTCGGCCGGCACGAGCACCGCGTCGGTCTCACGGGCGGAGGGCAGAGGCGCGTCCGGGTCGCCGCCCTGCGCGGTGATCATCCGGCGCCACACATCCATCGCAGTGCCGTCGCTGAGCGCGTCGGCGGGGTCCTTGCCGCCGGTCACGCCGGCCGCGGTGAGCATCTCTCGACCGAGCGCGACGGTGAGCTCGACCACGTCGGGCGGACCGCCACCCTCGAGCACCTCGAGCGACTCGGCCACCTCGAGCGCGTTGCCGGCAGTGAGCCCGAGCGGTGTGGCCATGTCGGTGATCAGCGCGACCGTTCGGACGCCGTGGTCCTCGCCGAGCGCCACCATCGTTCGAGCGAGCTCCCTGGCGTCCTCGACGTGCTTCATGAATGCGCCCGAGCCCACCTTGACGTCGAGCACCAGCGATCCGGTGCCCTCGGCGATCTTCTTGCTCATGATCGAGCTCGCGATCAGCGGGATCGACTCGACCGTGCCGGTGACGTCGCGCAGGGCGTAGAGGAGGCGGTCGGCCGGGACCAGCCGCTCGTTCGCCGCGCAGATGACGGCCCCGACGTCACGGAGCTGCGCCCGCAGCTCGTCGTCGGTGATCGAGGCGCGCCAGCCGTTGATCGACTCCAGCTTGTCGAGCGTGCCGCCGGTGTGCCCGAGGCCGCGCCCGGAGAGCTGCGGGACCGCGGCGCCGCAGGCTGCGACGGCCGGGGCGAGCGGGAGCGTGATCTTGTCGCCGACCCCGCCAGTCGAGTGCTTGTCGGCGGTGGGGCGGTCAAGCCCGGTGAGCTGCAGGCGGTCACCGGACGCGATCATCGCGTCGGTCCAGCGCCGGATCTCGGCCCGGTCCATGCCGCGGAGCAGGATCGCCATCGCCAAGGCGGACATCTGCTCATGGGCGACCTGCCCGTCGACGTACGCGGCGATCACCCAGTCGATCTGCTCGTCGCTCAGCCGCCCGCCGTCGCGCTTGGTCGTGATGATCTCGACCGCTTCCACCGGCGCACCTCCTCGTGATCGACGACCTCGACTCAGCCTGGCATGCGGCGCACCGCCCCGCCCGCCCCGTACGCGGACAGCGCAACGGGTTGCTCAGAGGCTCGGCCGAGGACGTGGTCGTAGTGCTCGACCAGGCTCCTGGTGACCGCGGACCAGGAGCGGTGGGCGACCGAGGGGCGAGCGTTGCCGGCCAGCCGCGACCGAAGGTCCCGGTCACGGACGAGCGCGGCGACCGCGCGTGCAAGGGCGAGTGCCGATCCCGGCCTCACCAGGAGTCCGTTGACCCGGTCGCCGACGAGGTCCAGCGGTCCCCCGCCGGCTGCGGCCACGACCGGTACGCCTGCGGCGAGTGCTTCCTGCACGGTCTGGCAGAACGTCTCGTCGGCACCCGGGTTCACCATGATGTCGAGCGAGGCAACCGCTCGGCCAAGTGCATCGCCGTTGCGCCAGCCGAGGTGGGCGGCCTCCGGGGTGTGGCGCCGAAGCCACGGGTGAGCCGGTCCGGTGCCGATGACCACCAACCGGGCTCCGGGCACCCCGGCCACCGCCGGCAGCAGGTCGACGCGTTTCTCCACCGCCACCCGACCGACATAGCCGACGAGCACCGCCGCGGGCGAGCCGAGCACGCCGCGCAGTACCCGGCAGCGCTGGTCCGGGGAGAACTGGTCGAGGTCGACGCCACGCGGCCAGATCGCGAGCCGGGCGAACCCTCGGCGAGTCAGAGCGTCGTAGGTGGCCGTCGAGGGGACCAGGGTGCTGTCGGCGAGGTCGTGCAGGTGCCGCAACCACGACCACACCGCCGGCCCGGTCCAGCCGAGTCGGTAGTGCTGGGCGAAAGACGCGAGGTCGGTCTGGAACACCGCGACGCACGCCGCGTCGACCCGGCGCGCGGCCAGCGCGCCAGCACCACCCATGAGCGCAGGTGATGCGAGGTGCACGACGTCTGGCCGGAAGTCGCGCAGCACCCCCTCGATCCGACGCACGAACGGCAACCCGATCGGGAACGACCGATAGACCGCGGGTGCCGGCACCGCCGGCATCCGGACCACGGGGAAGCCTGCGCTCTCGTCGGAGCCCCGGCCGGGAGCGACGACCAGCGCCTCGTGCCCGAGAGCCGAGAGACCGGCCAGGACGTGGCGGATCGACCCGCTGACGCCGTTGATCGTGGGTTCGAAGGACTCCGTCACGATCGCGACCCGCATGATCCTCAGCGTCCGCAACACCGGTGCCCTGGGCGTGATCCACGCGGGTGAGTCGTGCGTCGGTACGGTGAACGGCG
>JACCYY010000104.1 GCA_013696235.1 Sporichthyaceae bacterium
CATCGTGCTGGCCCGCGAGCCCCGCGGCGCCGTCGCCTCGTGGCTGCAGTACAAGCCAGGGCTGCAGGCGCAGGAGGCGTTCGAGCGGTACGCGTACTACTACAACGCCGTGAACGAGTCGCGCGACTACGTCGTGGTCGCGCCGTTCGACCAGGTCGTCGCGGACTTCGGTGCGGTGATCATGGCCTGCAACACGAGGTTCGGCACACGATTCACGCCGTACCCAGGTGGTGCCGAGGCGGAGGCGTGGGTCCGGCAGCGGATCGAGAGCGCGTGGTCGGACGACGAGACGGGCGAACTCGCCGAGCATGAGGTGCCCCGCCCGTCCGCCAACCGTCCAGATGCCGACGAGGTGCTCGAGGGTGTCCTCGCCGACCCGGCCGTGCAGTCGAGCCTGCTCGCAGCCGAGCGGGCCTACCGGCGCTTCCTGGCGGGATCGTGAACGTACGGCCTGGTGACGGTTGCGTGCTGGTCGCGGGCGCCGGTGGCTTCATCGGCGGCCATGTCGTCCGCGCACTTGTCGACGCGGGACGCGACGTCCGCGGGATCGACATCAAGCCGCTCGATGCGTGGTACCAGCACAGCGACGGGGTCGAGGAAGTCGTCGGCGACCTGTCGCTTCGCGAGGTGGGCACCACCGCGGTCGAGGGTGTGGACGTGGTCTACAACTTCGCCGCCGACATGGGTGGCATGGGGTTCATCGCCACGCACAAGGTCGACTGCATGCTGTCGGTGTTGATCAATACCCATCTCCTCCTGGCCGCGGCGGCGGCCGACGTCAGCCGGTACTTCTACGCCTCGTCCGCGTGCGTCTATGCCGCGGAGCACCAGACCTCGGCCGCGGCGGCACCGCTGGCCGAGGCCGACGCCTACCCGGCCATGCCCGAGGACGGGTACGGCTGGGAGAAGCTGTTCAGCGAGCGGATGTGCGGCCACGTCAGCGGCGAGCTCGGTCTCGACACACGAGTGGCGCGCTACCACAACGTGTACGGGCCGCTCGGCGCCTGGACCGGTGGCCGCGAGAAGGCACCGGCGGCGATCGCGCGCAAGATCGCGGTCGCAGAGCTGACCGGCGACACCGAGATCGAGATCTGGGGCGACGGCGAGCAGACCCGGAGCTTCATGTACATCGACGACTGCGTCGAGGGCACGCTGCGCGTGATGGAAGGTCGGTGGCGGGAACCGGTCAACGTCGGCTCGTCCGAGCTCGTCACGATCAACCAGCTCGTCGATCTGGTCGCCGAAATCGCCGGTGTCAGGGTGACCCGCCGGCACGACCTGTCCAAGCCGCAGGGTGTTCGGGGGCGCAACAGCGACAACACGCTGATCCGGGCCAGGTACGGCTGGGAGCCCTCGACCACGCTGCGCACCGGCCTCGCCCAGACGTACGCGTGGGTGCGCGAGCAGGTCGTGGCCGAGCTCGCCCGGAGATGATCAAGCGATCGCAGGCGAGTGACCCGGCGCGTGCCGGCGTCAGGGTCGATGTGCTCGGCGTCCGGATCAGCACCATGACGATGGACGGTGTGGTCGCCACGATCGACGAGTGGATCAAGGCCGGCGCTCGGGAGTACGTCTGCGTCACCGGTGTGCACGGTGTGATGGAGAGCCGGCGAGACCCGGCGCTGCTCATGATCCACAACGCGTCCGGGATGACGACCGCGGACGGCATGCCGATGGTCTGGGCCGGCCGTCGAGCCGGCGCGTGGTGGATGACCCGCGTGTATGGCCCGGACCTCGTGCTCGCGGTGCTCGAGCGGGCCGCAGCCGAGGGCTGGCGGTCGTACTTCTACGGTGGCGCACCCGGGGTGGCCGAGGAGCTGGCTGATCGGATGTCGCAGCGGTTCCCTGGCCTCGTCGTGGTGGGCACGGTCTCGCCGGAATACCCACCGGTCCCCGGCGCGGACGTCGAGGCGATCAACGAAGCGGCGCCGGACCTGGTCTGGGTCGGGCTGTCGACCCCCACCCAGGAGCGCTGGATGGCCGCGCACCGTGAGGCGCTGCACGCGCCGGTGCTGGTCGGGGTCGGGGCCGCGTTCGACATCCACGCCGGTCGGCTCGCGCAAGCACCCCGGTGGGTGCAGCGGTCCGGGCTCGAGTGGGCCTACCGGCTGGCCCGCGAACCGCGCCGGCTGGCCCGGCGATACCTCCGCAACAACCCCGCGTTCGTCCTGTCGATCATGCGCCACCCACCGCGGCTCCGGCCCTGACGCCGGCCGCCCGAGTCGCCCTCAGCGCAGGTCAGGAAGCGTGCGGAACCAGTCGATCGTGAGGCGAAGGCCGTCGACGACGTCGACCTTCGGCTCCCAGCCGAGCTCCGCGGTCGCGTAGGCGATGTCGGGCTGGCGGACCATCGGGTCGTCCTCGGGACGCGGGATGAAGACGATGTCCGACGAGGAGCCGACCAGGTCGCGGATCGTCTCGGCGATCGCGCGGACCGACATCTCGACCGGGTTGCCGAGGTTGACCGGGCCAGGCAGCTCGGAGTGCAGGACGCGCACGATGCCCTCGATGAGGTCGTCGACGTAGCAGATCGAGCGGGTCTGCGAGCCGTCACCGGTCACCGTCATCGGCTCGCCGCGCAGCGCCTGACGGATGAACGTGGGGATCGCCCGGCCGTCGTCGGGCCGCATCCGGGGGCCGAACGTGTTGAAGATCCGCACGATGCCGGTGTTCTCGCCCACCGTGCGCCGGTAGGACATCGTGATCGCCTCGGCGAACCGCTTCGCCTCGTCGTACACGCCGCGAGG
>JACCYY010000114.1 GCA_013696235.1 Sporichthyaceae bacterium
GAGCGCATCTCGATGCCCGACATCGACCTGGACTTCGACGAGCGCCGGCGCGGCGACATGATCCGGTACGCGACCGAGCTGTACGGCGAGGAGCGGGTCGCGCAGATCATCACGTACGGAACGATCAAGGCCAAGCAGGCGGTCAAGGACTCGACCCGCGTGCTCGGCTTCCCGTACTCGCTCGGCGATCGGATCACCAAGGCGCTTCCGCCGGCGATCATGGGCAAGGACGTCTCGCTGGCCGGGATCTTCGACGTCGGCCATCCGCGCTACAAGGAGGGCGCGGAGTTCCGCGCGCTCTACGAGGCCGACCACGAGGTGAGCGCGGTCGTCGCGACGGCGCTGGGCCTCGAGGGTCTGAAGCGGCAGTCCGGTGTGCACGCCGCGGGGGTGATTCTCTCTGCGCAGCCGTTGCTCGACGTCATCCCGATCATGCGACGTGAGCAGGACGGCGCGATCATCACCCAGTTCGACATGGGTGCGTGCGAGTCGCTGGGCCTCCTGAAGATGGACTTCCTGGGTCTCCGGAACCTCACCGTGCTGGACGACACGGTGGCCGGGATCACGGCGAACCGCGGGGTCGACCTCGTCCTCGAGGACCTTCCGCTCGACGACCGACCGACGTACGAGCTGCTGAGCCGCGGGGACACCCTCGGTGTGTTCCAGCTCGACGGCGGGCCGATGCGGGCCCTGCTGCGTCGCCTGCGTCCGGACTCGTTCGAGGACATCTCGGCGGTGCTCGCGCTCTACCGGCCCGGTCCGATGGGAGCCAACGCCCACAACGACTACGCCGACCGCAAGAACGGTCGCCAGGAGATCCGGGCCATCCACGCCGAGCTCGAGGAGCCGCTGCGCGACATCCTGGACGAGACGTTCGGCGTCATCGTCTACCAGGAGCAGGTGCTGGCGATCGCGCAAAAGGTCGCGGGGTACACGCTCGGCAAGGCCGACCTGCTGCGCAAGGCGATGGGCAAGAAGAAGCGCGAGATCCTGGACGCGGAGTTCGGTCCCTTCGAGGCCGGCATGCAGGCCCGTGGCTACCGGGCGAGCGCGATCAAGGCTCTGTGGGAGATCCTCGTCCCGTTCTCCGACTACGCGTTCAACAAGGCACACACGACCGGCTACGGGCTGGTGTCGTACTGGACGGCGTACCTCAAGGCGAACTACCCGGCCGAGTACATGGCCGCGCTGCTCACGTCTGTCCGCGACGACAAGGACAAGAGCGCGCTCTACCTCAACGAGTGCCGCCGGATGGGCGTCAAGGTCCTCCCACCCGACGTCAACACGTCTGACGCCAACTTCACCCCGACCGGTACCGACATCCGGTTCGGCCTGTCCGCGATCCGCAACGTCGGTACCCACGTCGTCGAGGCGATCGTGCGGGCCCGGACCGTACGAGGAGCGTTCGCGGACTTCAGCGACTTCCTCCGCAAGGTCGATCCGCTGGTCTGCAACAAGCGGGTGGTGGAGTCCCTGGTGAAAGCTGGTGCGTTCGACTCGCTCGGTCACACCAGGCGCGGCCTGCTGGCGGTCCACCTCGAGGCGGTCGACGCGGCGATCGACACGAAGCGCGCGGAGGCAGTCGGCCAGTTCGACCTCTTCGGCGGCGATGACGAGGCGGCGGTCGGGTTCGGAGCACCGCTCCTGGTCTCGGTCGAGGAGTGGGACAAGACGATCCTCCTGGCCTACGAGCGGGAGATGCTCGGCCTCTACGTCTCCGACCACCCGCTGCTCGGCATCGAGCACGCGCTCGGTGCCCTGATCGACATGTCCTTGGCCACGCTGTCGGACCAAGACAGCCGTCGCGACGCCTCGATCGTCACCATCGGGGGGCTGGTCAGCTCTCTCACCCGCAAGACCACGCGAGCCACCGGCGAGCCGTACGCCATGGTGATGCTCGAGGACCTCGAGGGTGCCGTCGAGCTCATGGTGTTCCCGACGCTCTACCGGCAGGTCGCGCCGCTCCTGGCCGAGGACGTCGTCCTGGTCGTCAAGGGCCGGGTCCGCGAGGACGACGACGGCTTCACATTCCTCGCGCTGGAGATCAGTGCCCCCGATCTCGAGGTCTCGACCAACCGCGGTCCGGTGGTCGTGTCGATGCCGGTGCGGCGATGCACGCCACCGGTCGTGGAGCGGCTCAAGGACGTCCTGCGCAGCCATCCCGGGATGACCGACGTGCATCTGCGTCTGGAGTCCCGATCCGGGCACACGCTCATGCGCCTCGACCGGGGCTTGCGGGTAGCCCCCTCGTCCGCGCTCATGGGCGACCTGAAGGCGCTGCTCGGCCCGGGGAGCGTGAGCTGATCGACCTCGGCCTGGGAACGCCGGGCGGCGGTCCGACGTCGGATCGGCGGTTGGATGCTTGTCGGCCAACCCGCTTGGGTATGGTCCGCGCGACTGGACCGCCCATCGGGGAACGGTCCGAGGGGGGACTGCGATCGTGACCACGAATCCGCCCACCGGTGGTCAACCGCCGAGCCCGAACCAGGGTCCCGGCGATGATCAGCCGACGTACGGTCAACCCACGTACGGCCAGCCGGAGTACGGGCCGCCGGTCTGGGGCAGCACCGACGTCGTCGGCGGCCAGGCAGCGCAGCGACCCGCCGGCGGCAATCGCGCGTTCGTCCCCTGGATCATCGGCCTGGTCGTGCTGCTGGTGATCGGTGGCGGCGCGTTCGCCGTGCGAGCGGCGCTCGGCGGTGGTGGCGACCAGCCGGCGGCCGCGCTCCCGGCCGGTGCCGTCGCGTACGGCCGGATCGACCTCGACCCGGCCGGCGCGCAGAAGATCGCGGCCCTTCGCCTCGCTGACAAGTTCCCCGGCTTCGCCGAGGCCACCGGAATCACCGACCCGGAGGTCGATCTCCGCGAGCGCCTCTGGGAGCTCATCCAGGCCGATGAGGCAAGCGTCGCCGACATCGACTACCAGACCGACATCGAGCCGTGGCTCGGGTCCCGCGCCGCGCTGGCGTACGTCCCGCCCGAGGGCGACGCCGCGCCGGAGACCGGGGTCGTCGTCGCGTTGCAGGTGACCGACCAGGACGCCGCCGCCGAGGGGCTCGAGAAGCTCATGGCGGCCAGCGCCTCGGCGGGCGAGTCCGGCGAGCCGGCGGGGGTCGCGTTCGTGGCCGACTACGCGCTGATCGCAATCAACCAGGGGGCCGCCGACGCGTTCGCGGCCGCTGCCGAGACCTCGTCGCTCGCGGACGCCGAGGGCTTCCAGCAGGACATGGCGGCACTCGGCGAGGAGGGCGTGGCCTCGTTCTGGATGAGCAAGGACGTCTACGCCCTGATCGCGGAGGCCTCCGGGGAGGGCCTCGCTGCCAGCGGCGTGAGCCCGAGCCTGTTCTCCGCCCAGGGCAACCTCGCGATGGCGCTGCGATTCGACGAGAGCTATCTCGAGGTGGCGGTCGCCGTGACCGAGGCGGAGCTCCCGGAACCGGAAGGTGACGCCGGGAGCGACCTGATGGTCGGGCTGCCCGAGTCGACGCTGCTCGCGGTCTCCACGACGTACGGCAGCGAGTACGTCGACCAGGCGTGGAGCCAGCTGCAAGAGCTGGGTGCCCCAGACGGGGTTGATCTCGATGCCCAGGTCGAAGGGTTCGAGCAGCAGACCGGGCTCTCGCTGCCGGAGGACATCGCGACACTGCTCGGCGACGGGTTCGCGATCGCGGTCGACCGCGAAGGAATCGACGGGCTCGCGGGCATGGCGGGCCTGGCAGACATGCGGATCGGCGCGCTCTTCGATGCCGATCCTGCGGCCGCCGGAGCGGTGATCGACAAGTTGGTCGCCGCAGCGGGCGGGGCGATCGAGCTCGAGGTCGTCGAGTCCGACGGCGTGCTCGCAGTCTCCCCGGACGCGGCGTACGCCGCTGAGCTCACGGGCGGCTCGCTCGGTGAGAGCGAGGCGTTCCAGAACGCCGTGCCGGAAGCCGGGGGGGCCGACTTCGCGATGTTCTTCAACATGGACGCCCTCGAGACATCCAGCCTGTACGCCGACTCCGTCACCGGCGACATCAGGGCGAACCTCGATGTGATCTCGGCGATCGGGATGTCCGGCACGTTCGAGGACGGCGTCGGGCGGGCGTCGTTGCGGGTCGTCGTCGGGGAGTGATCGTCTCACCCCCCGGGTCCGCACCCGGCGTCGCGTGGCCGGTGGTGGTGCACCGATGACCCCCACCGCCGTGGGTCCGGTCACCCCGGCCCGCCGGCAGACCGGGGTGGTGCTGGTGCTCGTCGGCGGTCTTCTCGGTGCCGGCGTGCCGGTCGGCGTCCTCTGGTGGCTGGTCGCGCCGACCGTCGTCTGCACGACCGTGGAGGGCAGCTGCCCGTACGAGAGCTTTGAGGGCGGACGGTTCTTCATCGCCGAGGGACTGTTCGCCGTGCTCGCCGCCGCAAGCGGGGTGCTCGCCGCTCTGCTCGTACGGCGATGGACCCGCGAGATCGGCTGGCCGGTCGTGGTGGCGCTCGCCGTCGGGGGAGCGCTGGCGAGCCTCGCGGCTTGGCGGGTCGGGGTCTGGCTCGGACCGGACGACCCGACCGGGCTGACGACCGCGACCGGTGTCCTGGCCGAGCAGCCGTTGCGGCTCCATGCGGACGGGCTTCTGCTCGTGTGGTCGATCGCGTCAGTGCTCGTCGCGCTGTTGACCCTCCTTGCCGACGCCGACGCCGACGCCGGCGCCGACGTCGCGGGCTCCCGCGCACCTGAGCCTCTGGACCCAGCCGAGCTGGCCGCCTGGGTGCAGCACGCGGAGGCGCGGACCCAAAGTCAGGAACGCTCGACCAAGTGATCGCGGCCCGGCGGCGGGTCGTAGGGCTCCGGCCAGAAGTCGGTCACCCGGGTGATCCGCCCACCGCTGACCTGGAGGAACACGACGGCATCGCTGTGCTCCCCGTCGCCGAGCGTCCAGTCGAACCAGACGCTCGCGCCGTCCTGGTCGGCCACCACGACCTTGGGCGTGAGGTGCCAATCACCGGGGTACTCGCTGTTGAACTGCACGTAGCGGTCGCGACCGAGAATCCGCTCGCCCGACTGCGGGATCTCGTAGGTCACGTCCGGGTCGAGCAGTGCGGCGAACTCGTTCCACTGCCTGCCCTCGAGCGTCGCGAAGAACCTTGCGGCCAGCGTGCGGCTGTCCATCATGATCATCTCCTCGGTCCGTCGCCGATACGATGCCATCCGTCAGGATCAAGGACCAGCGCGGGAGGATGCTTCGATGGAGGCTGCCGCCGACACGTTGCAAAAGGCCTTGCGGATCAACCTCGACCCTCGGTGGTACGGCACGATCGCCGAGATCGGTGCGGGTCAGGAGGTCGCACGCTGGTTCTTCCGCGCCGGCGGGGCCGCTGGCACCGTGGCCAAGTCAATCTCCGCGTACGACATGGCGGTCAGCGATGCCGTCTACGGCAAGTCCGACCGCTACGTCTCGATGGGCCGGCTGCAGTCGATGCTCGACCTCGAGCTCCAGCTCAACCTGGACCGGCTCGACGACGCCCGTGGCGACGACAACGCGTTCTTCGCCTTCGCCGACACCGTCGTGGCGCGCAGTTATCACGGGGGCAACGAGTGCCACGGCTGGATGGGAGTGAAGTTCCAGTCCCACCAGCGTGACCAGCCGAGCCAGATCGTCCTGCACGTCCGCATGCTCGACACCGAGGCCGAGCTGCAGCAGGAGGCCCTCGGCGTCGTGGGCGTGAACCTGCTGCACGCCGCCTTCTTCCACTACCACCAGCCGGATGCGCTGGTCGAGAGCCTGCTCGACCGGTTGACCACGGGTCGCATCGAGATCGACATGATCCAGTTCGACGGGATCGAGTTCCGGTTGATCGACAACCGGCTGATGGCGCTGAAGCTCGTGCAGCTCGGGCTCAGCGGCGCAGCCATGTTCGGCCCAGACGGTCGGGTGCTGCAGCCGAGCGAGGTGCTGCGCAAAAAGGCCATCCTGGTCGAACGGGGCAGCTTCCGACCGCCGACCGTGGTCAACATCGACATGCTCGCATCAGCGCGCGCGAAGTTCGAAGCCGACCCCGTGGTCGCCGACCGCGAGATCCTCCTGCTCACCGAGCTCACGATGGCCAACCTGCTCGCCGGGGGTGGAAACGTCGACCGCCGTGACTTCCTGGCTCGGGCCGACCTGCTCGCTGCGTGCGGGATGACGGTGCTGATCTCGGACTACGTCGCGTTCCACCGACTCGCCGCGTACCTCGCCGGGCGCACCGACGGACGGATCGGCATGGTCATGGGCGTCCCGACCCTCATGGACCAGTTCGACGAGAAGAACCACGTCGACCTGCCGGGCGGGATCCTGGAGAGCTTCGGGCGCTTGTTCAAGAACGACCTGCGGCTGTTCGTCTACCCGATGCTGCGCGACGGCACGGTGACCAACATCCACAACCTTCGCGTCGAGGAGGAGTTGCAGCCGCTCTACGACTACCTCGAGCGGCGCGGCAGCTTCGTCGACCTGGACAACTACAAACCGGAATACCTGCCGATCCTGAGCCGCGACGTCCTGCGGCGCATCGCCGGTGGTGACCCCTCGTGGGAGTCGATGGTGCCCGCTGAGGTCGGAGTGCTGATCAAGCAGCGCGGCTTCTTCGGCTACCAGCGAATCGACCAGGACTGACCGCGGGAGACGAGTTCGTAGGATCGACGGGTGATCCGCCGAGTCGATCTGCGTGGGAGCCGGGACCGGTCCGATGCCGCCGTCCGGTCTGCCCTGCCGCGAGCCGAGGTGGACGTCGAAGCGGTGCTCGAGCCGGTCCGCGCGATCTGCGCCGACGTGCGGGAGCGCGGGGCGGCCGCCGTCGCCGATCTGTCGGAGCGGTTCGACGGCGTACGCCCGCCGGCCCTTCGCGTGCCCGCCGCGGTGATCGCGGCCGCCCTCGAGGACCTCGACCCAGCCATCCTCGACGCGCTGGGCGAGAGCATCCGCCGCGCCCGGCTGGTCCACGAAGCGCAGCGCCCGACCGAGAGCGTCACCGCGACGGCCGAGGGCGGCACCGTCACGCAACGGTGGCAGCCGGTCGACCGGGTCGGGCTCTACGTTCCCGGCGGGCAGGCGGTCTACCCCTCGAGCGTCGTGATGAACGTGGTTCCGGCGCAGGTTGCCGGCGTCAGATCGCTCGTCGTCACCTCCCCGCCGCAGCGGGAGCACGGCGGGTGGCCGCACCCGACGATCCTGGCGGCCTGCGCCCTGCTCGGGGTCGACGAGGTGGTCGCCGCCGGCGGGGCGCAGGCGGTGGCGCTCCTCGCGTACGGCGCCTCCGGCCCGGACGGGACCGAGGACGTGCAAGCGGTGAACTTGATCACCGGGCCGGGCAACGTCTACGTGGCCGCCGCCAAGCGCGTCGTCGAGGGTCTGGTCGGCAGCGATGCCGAGGCTGGACCGACCGAGATCATGGTGCTCGCCGACGACAGCGCCGACCCTCGGGTCGTGGCCGCGGACCTGGTGTCGCAGGCCGAGCACGACGTGAACGCCGCGGCGGTGCTGGTGACGCCGAGCCAGACCCTGGCCGACGCGGTCGCCGCCGAGCTCGAGCTGCAGGTCGCGGCCACGAAGCACACCGAGCGGGTTCGCGCCTCGATCGGTGGCCGTCAGTCCGCCATCGTCCTGGTAGATGACGTCGCCCACGGGCTCGAGGTCGCCGACGCGTACGCCGCGGAGCACCTCGAGATCCAGACCCGCGACGCCCGGGCGGTTGCCGAGCGCGTTCGCAACGCCGGCGCGGTCTTCGTCGGTCGGTGCTCCCCGGTGTCGCTCGGGGACTACTGCGCCGGCTCCAACCACGTGCTGCCGACCGGTGGTGCGGCCGAGCACATCGGCGGGCTCTCGGTGCAGACGTTCCTGCGCAGCTGCCAGATCGTCGAGTACGACGAGGCCGCGCTGGCCGCGAGCGCCATGGTGGTGAGCACCCTCGCCGACGCGGAGGACCTGCCCGCGCACGGGGCCGCGGTGCTCGCGCGGTTCGACGGGCGACCCCCGCCCGGCTCGACTCGCACGGAGATCGGCTCCGGCGTTTCCGACCGGTTGCCGGTCCGGCCGCTGCTGCGCGGCCGCTCGGCGTACGGGGCTCCTCAGCTCCGCGTCCCGGTCCGGCTCAACACCAACGAGAACCCGCACCCGCCGTCGCCTGCGCTCGTGGCCGGGATCACCGAGGAGGTCCGCGCGATCGCCGGCGCGCTCAACCGCTACCCGGACCGCGACGCGGCGGCGCTGCGGACCGACCTTGCCGGCTACCTCTCCGCGCGGACCGGCGTCCCGCTCGGCCCGGACCGGGTGTGGGCGGCCAACGGGTCCAACGAGGTGCTCCAGCAGCTGTTCCAGCTGGTCGGCGGTGCCGGGCGCACGGCCCTCGGCTTCGAGCCGTCGTACTCGATGCACCGCCGGATCGCCGAGACCACTGGCACGCGTTATGTGGCCGGCAGTCGTGACGACGAGTTCGTGATCGACGTGGACCGCGCCGTGGACACCATCCGAGAGGTCCGCCCCGACCTCGTGCTGCTCGCCTCCCCGAACAACCCCACCGGCACCGCGTTGCCGCTCGACACGATCATCGCGATCCACGACGTGGCCGTGGCCCAGCGGCCCGCGCTGGTCGTGGTGGACGAGGCGTACGCAGAGTTCGCCCGCCCGGGCACACAGAGCGCGACCACGCTGCTCGCCGGCCGGCCGTCGCTGGTCGTGACCCGAACGCTGTCCAAGGCCTTCGCGATGGCAGGGCTGCGCCTCGGCTACCTCGCCGCCGACCCATCGGTGGTGGATGCCGTACAGCTCGTGCGGCTGCCCTACCACCTGTCCTCGCTCACCCAGGCGGTTGCCCGAGCGGCGCTGCGCCACGCGGACGAGCTGCTCGCCACCGTGGCCGAGGTGATCGCCGCCCGCGACCGGATGCTCACCGGGGTCGCCGCCCTGGGACTGGCGAGTGCGCCGTCGGATGCGAACTTCGCGCTGGTCGGCAGGTTCGCCGATGCGCGCCGCACCTGGCAGGCGTTGCTGGACCGCGGCGTGCTGGTGCGCGACCCTGAGCTGGCCGGCTGGTTGCGGGTCACCGTCGGCACCGGAGCCGAGGTGGACGCGTTCCTGGCCGCGCTCGCGGCGATCGCCGCGGTCGAGGGCGACGAGAGGGCATGGCGATGAGCCGGACCGGGCGAGTCGAGCGGTCGACCTCGGAGTCTCGGGTGCTCGTCGAGCTCGACCTCGACGGGACCGGGGTCACCAGGATCTCGACCGGGGTCGGGTTCTACGACCACATGCTCGACTCGTTCGCCCGGCACGGCCTCTTCGACCTCAGGGTGCAGACCGAGGGAGACGTCCAGGTCGATCCGCACCACAGCGTGGAGGACACCGCGATCGCGCTCGGCTCGGCGGTCCGGCAGGCGCTCGGCGACCGCTCCGGCATCCGGCGGTTCGGCACGGCGTTCGTCCCGCTCGACGAGGCGCTCACCCGGGCCGTCGTGGACCTGTCCGGCCGTCCGTACCTGGTGCACCACGAACCCGCGGGGCTCGCCCCGATGATCGGCGCGTACGAGACCTCGCTCACCCGGCACGTGTGGGAGGCGTTCTCGGTCCACGCGGCCATCTGCCTGCACGTCGACGTCGAGCGTGGACGCAACGCGCACCACGTCGCCGAGACCCAGTTCAAGGCAGTCGCCCGCGCCCTGCGGATGGCTGCCGAGCCCGACCCGCGCGAGACCGGGGTGCCCTCCACCAAGGGCACCCTGACGGCCTAGCGGTCCGGTCCGGCGCGCCATGCGGTCACCGAAGGTCGTCGTGCTCGACTACGGCTCGGGCAACCTCAGGTCCGTCCAGCGCGCGCTCGAGCGCCTCGGTGCGACCGTCACGGTCACCGCCGACCAGACGGCGGGCGAGTCCGCCGACGGCCTGGTCCTCCCCGGTGTCGGCGCGTACGCCGCCTGCATGGCGGGGCTTCGGGCCGTGCACGGCCCCCGGCTGGTCGGGCGCCGGCTGGCGGGTGGCCGCTCGGTGCTCGGCGTCTGCGTCGGTATGCAGGTGCTCTTCGCCGCCGGGGACGAGCACGGGGTCCGAACGGACGGGTTCGGCGAGTGGCCAGGTGTGGTCGAGCGGCTCAGCGCACCCGTGCTCCCGCACATGGGGTGGAACACCGTGATGCCCGGCCCCGGGTCGGTGCTGTTCGCCGGGGTCGAGGACGCGCACTTCTCCTTCGTCCACTCCTACGCCGCCCGGCGGTTCGAGCTGGCGGTCGAGGCGCCGTTCCCAGCCCCGGTCGTGACGTGGGCCGAGCACGGCGAGCGGTTCGTCGCCGCGGTCGAGAACGGCGCGCTCAGCGCCACCCAGTTCCACCCCGAGAAGTCCGGCGAGGCCGGCGCCGTCCTCCTCCGCAACTGGCTTGCAACGCTGCGCTGACGTCCCCGACCGTCACTGATCGGTCGTGTGCTGACCAGGACCCGACTACGGGCGGCCGGGTCGAGACGCGGGCCTCGGTTCGGGCCTCCGATCGTGCGATCATCACCACCTGATGACCGATGGTCCGGCTGGCGCGGCTGACCGCCTGGTGCTGCTGCCCGCGGTCGACGTCGCGGCCGGCACGGCTGTCCGGCTGGTCCGAGGCGAGGCCGGCACCGAGACCGCCTACGGCGACCCCCTTGCGGCCGCACGCTCCTGGGTCTACGACGGGGCCGAGTGGATCCACCTGGTCGACCTCGACGCGGCGTTCGGCCGTGGGTCGAACCACGAGCTGCTCGCGCGGGTGGTGGGCGAGCTCGACGTCGCGGTCGAGCTGTCCGGCGGGATCCGGGACGACGTGACGCTCGCGGCGGCCCTGGCCACCGGTTGCGCGCGGGTCAACCTCGGTACCGCCGCGCTCGAGCGACCCGAGTGGGTGGCCGGGGTCATCGCGCGCCACGGCGAGCGGGTGGCGGTGGGCCTCGACGTCCGCGGGACGACGTTGTCCGCGCGCGGCTGGACGCAGGACGGCGGCGAGCTGTTCGAGGTGCTCGCCCGCCTCGACGCCGAGGGGTGCGCCCGGTACGTCGTCACCGACGTGGGCCGGGACGGCACCATGACCGGCCCGAACGTCGGGCTGCTCGAGTCGGTATGCGCAGCGACCGATCGGCCGGTGGTGGCCAGCGGCGGTGTCGCGACCCTGGCGGACATCCGGGTGCTGCGCTCGCTGCGACCGATCGGCGTGGAGGGCGCCATCGTCGGCAAGGCGCTCTATGCCGGCGCGTTCACCCTGCCCCAGGCGCTCGATGCTGTCGGCGGGGTCGGCGAGCCCCCGGGTCCGAGAGGCTCGTCTCCGCCGAGGCGATGGCCGTCGAAGTAGCTGCCACCGAGCAGGCCGAGGACCCGGTCGCAGACCCGCACGAGGGGACCGGGGTCCCTACTGATCGCTGACCGCAAGCCGTCCAGCAGGCTGAGGATCGTCGCCAGGTTGCTAGTCTTCGACACCTACCCGGAGGAGGTACCCCGTGCTGTACACCATCGGTCTTGTTGTGGTTGTCGTCATCATCGTCATCATCATTCTCTGATGCCTGACCGCGTGCTCGACACCGCCCGTACTGGCCGGCTGGACCTGAAGCCGTCCCATGCGGGCGTCTCTCCGAGCCGCTGAAGCCGCCTTCTCGGCTATGACCGAAGCCGTACGACCGAAGCCTTACGACAACGGTGATCCGCTCGACGATCCGCCAATGGAAATTGATGATCGTCGGCGGGCGGCGGTCCCCATCCTTCTGGCGGGAGCGTCGGAGCGACGGCTCAGTGTGCACGAACAGCTCGACCTGCAAAGCGCCCTAGGTGATCGAGTGCCGGAACGGAGCCGGGCGCCCCTGGAGCAATACGGCGATGTCGAGATCCGAGATGGCCGTCGCGTCACCCGGACGACACCGGGCTCGAGGTGACCGTCGCGGTGCGTGTCATCCCGTGCCTCGACGTCGACGCCGGGCGCGTGGTCAAGGGCGTCCGGTTCGTCGGGCTGCGCGACGCGGGAGATCCGGTCGAGATGGCGGCGCTCTACGACCGCGAGGGCGCCGACGAGATCGTGTTTCTCGACGTCACGGCGTCGGTCGTCGGGCGCGAGACGACGTACGACGTGGTGCGACGCACCGCCGAGCAGGTGTTCATCCCGCTTACGGTGGGCGGCGGCGTACGTGCCGTGGAGGACGTCGACCGGCTGCTCCGAGCGGGTGCGGACAGGGCGGCTGTGAACACGGCAGCGGTGGCCCGGCCGGCCCTGGTGCGCGAGATCGCGGACCGGTTCGGCTCGCAGGTGCTCACGGTCTCGGTCGACGCCAGGCGCTGCCGGGCCGCGACGGCGACGCCGTCAGGTTTCGAGGTCACCACCCATGGGGGTCGGATCGGCACCGGGCTCGACGCCGTCGCGTGGTCGGCGGAGGTGGCGCGGCTCGGCGCCGGCGAGATCCTGCTCAACTCGATCGACGCGGACGGCACGCTGGTCGGGTACGACCTCGAGC
>JACCYY010000152.1 GCA_013696235.1 Sporichthyaceae bacterium
CACCAGGGTCGTCGCGTGCGCCTCGTCCGCCGTCGACCCTTCCGCCGGCGGGTCGTCGGGTGCGGTCACGATCGCCGCCGGCCGAACCCCGGGCCGTACTTCTTGTGGACCGCCTGCCGACTCACCCCGAGCGCAGTCGCGATGCCGGCCCACGACAGGCCGCGGGCGCGGGCCCGACGAACCTGCACCGCCTCGATCCTCTCGACCTCCCGCCGCAGCTCGGCACTCGCCGCCAGGGCTCGCAGCGGCTCGTCGTCCCCAGCAGCAGCGGTGAGCTCGGCCAACCGCCTCACCTCCATCTCGTCAACGTAGGTTGACGTGACCGGCTTGTCAACCGAGGTTGACGTCGGTGACCTGCCGGCAGCCGATCGACGCCCGGCTAGGCTCGCACCGACGCCGAGTCAGGGCGCGTACGAGACCTACGGGAGGAGCCGTCCGATGGGTGAGGACACCGGGCACAAGACCGGTCGGCCCACCTCGTGGATCGCCGTCGCGATCATGGTGCTCGGGTTTGTGATCTTCGGCGTCGCCTTGGTGCTCGGACCGATCTGGGCGTTGTTCTGGATCGGCCTCGCGGTCACCGCCGGCGGCGGGATCTTCGGCCTGGCGAACGGGATCATGGAGGACTACGGCTAGGCGGTCAGACGTGACGCCTTGACCTCGGTCCGGAGCACTGGGGCCAGGTCACCGCGGCCGACCACCTCGACCCGGTCGAGCCCGAGCCAGCCCGCCAGCTGCCCGAGCTCCTCGGCGAGCTCGGCTGCCGTCTCCGGCGGCGCCGCGGGCTCGCCGTGCGCAGCCTGCACGCGCAGCACCCCGGCCTGACGGTCAGCCTTGAGGTCGACCCTCGCGACGAGCCGATCGCCCAGCAGGAACGGCAGCACGTAGTACCCGTGGACGCGTCTGGCCGCGGGGACGTAGATCTCGATGCGGTAGCGGAAGCCGAACAGCGCCTCCGTCCGGGCTCGCTCGAACACGAGCGAGTCGAACGGGCTCACCAGGGCTCGGGCGCGTACCCAGCGCGGGAGCACGGCGTCCCTCGCCAGGTAGGCCGGGCGGTCCCACCCCTCGACGCGCGCGGGCTGCAGCTCGCCGTCCTCGACCAGCGAGGCGACCGCGGCCTGCGAGTCCGCGGGAGCGAGCCGGAAGTAGTCGCGCAGGCACCGCTCGCTCGCGACACCGTGCGCCCGGGCGGCGATCCGGACCAGCTCGCGGTGGGCGTCGGCCGGTGCGGGGGTCGGTACGGCCAGCACCTCCGCGGGAAGCACTCGCTCCGGCAGGTCGTAGCGGCGCTCGAAACCGCGCCGCCCCGCCGTCGTCACCTCGCCGGACCAGAACAGGTACTCGAGCGCCCGCTTGGCCTCGCTCCAGTTCCAGCCCCAGCCACCGGTTGGGCGCGGCACCTCTGGCTCGATCTCGCCGGCGCTGATCGGGCCACGATCGGCAACCTCGTCGAGCACCCGCTGAACGAGATCCGGGCGTTGCGCCTTGATGCTGCGCATCCCGCCCCATGCGTCCTCGGCCCGCGCCATGCGCCAACGCAGGTACGGCTGGGTGGCGACCGGTACCAGGGACGCCTCGTGCGCCCAGTACTCGAACAGCTCCCGCGGGGCTCGGTTGGACGCCCGGTCGAGCATCTCCACCGGGTACGGCCCGAGCCGGCTGTAGAGCGGCAGGTAGTGCGCACGGACGAGCACGTTCACCGAGTCGATCTGGACGAGCCCGACGCGGCCGAGCACGCGGCGCAACGCCCGGACGTCCGGTGTCCCCGCCGGTCTGCGATCGGTGAATCCCTGCGCTGCCAGCGCGATCCGGCGCGCTTGCGAACGGGACAGGTCCGCCTTGGTGCTGACCCTGGCCGGGCCGGCGGCGGGCATCAGTCGATGTCCACGAGCTTCTCGCGTACGGCGTACATCGCTGCCTCGAGTCGCGAGTGCAGCTGCAGCTTCTCGAGGATGTTCGCGACGTGACTCTTCACCGTGTGCTCGCTGATGAACAGCGCATCGGCGATCTCCCGGTTGGTCCGGGCCCAGGCGAGGAGCTTCAGCACGTCGACCTCGCGGACGGTGAGCCGCGGCACCCGGCTGGCCTCGTTGCGTCGCGCCATCGTGACGAACTCGGCGAGCAGCTTCGCCGCCATGGTCGGGTTCAGCAGGGCCTGGCCCTCGTGCGTGGCCCGGATCGCCGCGACCACCTCCTCGATCGAGCTCTCCTTGAGCAGGTAACCCGACGCCCCGGCCTTGATCGCCTCGTAGAGGTCGGCCTCGTCCTCGCTCGCGGTGAGCATGACGATCTTGGTGGTGGGAGAGGCCGCCTTGATCGTCCGGCAGGCGGCGATACCGTCGCTCCGCGGCATCCGGACGTCCATGAGGACGAGGTCGGGGCCGAGGTCGGCCGCGAGCGCCACCGCACCGTCCCCGCTCCCGGTCTCGCCGATGACTTCGATGTCTGGCTCCTGGGCGAGCACGATGAGCAGCCCACGCCGGTAGAGCTCGTGGTCGTCGACCACGAGCACGCGGATCGGCTCGGCTGGCTCCGACCCGCCACTCATCACCGGTCCACCAGGCTCAGACGTCGAGCCGGATGACGCCGTAGTCGTACGCCCGCCGCCGGTACACGACACTCGGCCGGGCCGTCTCGCGGTCGACGAAGAGGTAGAAGTCGTGGCCCACCAGCTCCATCTCGTAGAGCGCCTGGTCGAGCGTCATCGGCTCCGCCTCGTGCACCTTCTCGCGCACCACCATCGGTCCACCGTCGCCGTCGTCCGCGACCGCTGTCATCGCGTCGGTGAACCCGGTCCCCGAGCTGTTGTCGCGTTCCGGCGTCGCCCGCGCCACGTCCAGCCCGTCGGCGGACACCTCACCGAGGGACGGGGTGCGGTGCTGGCCGTGGTGGACCCGGCGACGATCGGCCATCTTGCGCAGCCGCGCCTCGAGCTTGGCGTAGGCGAGGTCGAGAGCCGCGTACGGATCGCCGGCGGCAGCCTCGGCCCGGATCACCGGGCCTCGGGCATGCGCGGTCAGCTCCACGCGGTCGGCGAGGTCCGCCAGCCGCGGGTTGCGCTCCTTGGCCATCTCGACGTCGACGCGGAGCGGGCGGTGCTGCTCGAACTTCGCGAGCTTGGCCAGCTTGTCGGCGACGTGGGCTCGAAACCGGTCCGGCACCTCGCAGTTGCGGCCCTTGACAACGATCTCCACGTCGATCCTCCATCTGCCGCCGGACGCCGGAACCACGCTATCCGGCTGCCCCGTCGCGGGGTAGCAGCGTGTCGACGCCGGCGACCCGGCGAACCGTGGCTGCGACCACGGCCACCGCGACCGAGCCGGTGCCGGCGACCCGCAGCGCACGCACCGCCTCGGTGAGCGTCGACCCGGTGGTGACGACGTCGTCG
>JACCYY010000161.1 GCA_013696235.1 Sporichthyaceae bacterium
CAAAGAGCTCGAGCCCGTCGAACGCAAGATGGGATAGACCGCCGATGTGGTCGGTATCCGCGTTGAACGAGTGCTTGAGGAACCGGATCGCGGTCGGGGAGTAGCCGGCGATCTTGCGGGCGTACTCCCGGGCCTTGTCCAGGAGCTCGTCGGCCGGCACCACCTCGTTCACGAGGTTCCATCGCTCAGCGGTCGTGGCGTCGTACAGGTCGAGGAGGAACCAGATCTGGCGGGCCCGCTTCTCGCCGACGACGCGGGCCAGGTATGCGGTGCCGAACCCGGCGTCGAACGAGCCGACGCGCGGCCCGCTCTGGCCGAACCTGGCGTGCTCGGCGGCGATGGAGAGGTCGCAGAGCACGTGCAGGACGTGCCCTCCGCCGACCGCCACCCCGTTGACGGCGGCGATCACAGGTTTCGGGATGTCGCGGATCATGCGGTGCAGCCGCTCGATCTCGAACAGGCCCCACTCGGTCTCGCCGTACGAGCCGGTCTCGGCCCGTTCCTTCACGTCGCCACCCGCGCAGAACGCGCGATCACCGGCCCCGGTGAGGATCACCGCTGCCACGCGCTGGTCTGCCCATGCGTGCTTGAACGCCGACAGCAGCTCGTCCACCGTTCGCCCACGGAACGCGTTCATCCGGTCGGGTCGGTTGATCGTGATGATCGCGAACGCGTCCTCCTCGACGGCGAACGTGGTGTCGGTGAACTGGGACGGCTTGATCACGGCACCTCCACGACGACGGCCTGGCCCTGCCCGACCCCGATGCAGGCCGCCGCCACTCCGATCCCGCCCCCGCGGCGGCGCAGCTCGCGGCACAGATCGACGACGACGCGCGGGGCGGATGCGCCGAGCGGGTGGCCGATCGCGATCGCGCCGCCGTTGACGTTGACCCGCTCAGGATCCACGTCGGGAAGCCCTCGCAGCGTCGAGAGCACCATCGCGGCGAACGCCTCGTTGATCTCCCAGAGGTCGATGTCGGCCGCGGCCCGGTCGATCCGGGCGAGGACGCGCCCGATCGCGTCCACCGGCGCGACGCTGAACCGGTCCGGCTCGGTCGCCGTGGTGGCCGCCGCGAGCACCCGGCCGAGCGGTTCGACGCCGAGCTGCTCGGCCATCGCGGCGTCGCCGACCATGATCGCGGTGGCTCCGTCGTTGATCGGAGACGCGTTCCCGGCGGTCACCGAGCCATTCGGCGTGAACGCGGGCTTCAGCTCGGCCAGCTTCTGCACGGTCGTTCCCGGCCGCAGCGACTCGTCCCGGCGGACGCCTTCGACCTCGACGACGAACCCGTCGTGGAGTCCCTGCTCGTACGCGGCCAGCACCCGCTCGTGCGAGCGAGCGGCCCACGCGTCCTGCTCGGCCCGCCCGATGCCCAGCTCGTCGGCGACCCGTTCGGCGCACGCCCCGAGCGACTCGGTCCAGGCTGCCGGGAACTTCGGGTTGATCATCCGCCAGCCGATCTGGGTCTGCTCCAGCCGCATCGCGCGCGGCAGCACCTCGTCCGGCCTCGCCAGGACGTACGGCGCGCGGCTCATCCCCTCGACGCCGCCGGCGATGCACAGCCGCGCGTCGCCGACCCGGACCGCGCGGACCGCCTGGACCAGTGCCTCGTTGCCCGAAGCGCAGAGCCGGTTGATCGACACGCCGGGCACGGTCACGGGCAGTCCGGCCAGCAGTGCAGCCATCCGGGCGACGTTGCGGTTGTCCTCACCGGCGCCGTTGGCGTTGCCGTAGTAGACGTCGTCGATGCTCGCCGGGTCGAGATCGGTGTGCCGCTTGATCAGCTCGGCGATCGGGATCGCGGCAAGATCATCCGTACGGATGTGCGACAGCCCGCCGCGGTTGCGCCCGAACGGCGTACGCACGGCGTCGAGCAGGAAAGCCCCGTCCAGGTCCCGGTTCATATGTCGCCATCTTGACCGTCGTCACGGCCAATGCCAAGGTCGACCGTGATCTCCGGCGCACCACCTCGGGTGGCGCTGGTCACCGGCGCCGGCCGCGGCATCGGCCGGGAGATCGCGGTCAGGCTGAGCCGGGAGGGCTTCGCGGTGGCGCTGACCGCGCGCAGCGCCGATCAGCTCGCGGAGACCGCTGGCGCCTGCGTGGGACCGACGATGTGCCTCGCGGCCGACATCACCGACGCCGCTGCGGTCGAGCGGCTCTTCGAGGACGTCGAGCAGGCCTGGGGACCCGCCGAGGTGTTGGTCGCGAACGCCGGCGGCGGGGTGTCGGCCCGGGTGACGCGGACGACCGACGACGACTGGCAGCGGATGCTCGACCTCAACCTCACAGCGCCCTTCCGTTGCATCCGCCGGGCGATCCCCTCGATGGTGGAGCGCGGGACCGGCCGCATCGTGGTGATCGCGTCGATCGCGGCCAAGATCGGCGAGCCCTACATCGCGGCCTACACAGCCAGCAAGCACGGCGTCCTCGGCCTGGTGAGGTCCGCGGCGGCTGAGCTGGCTGCGACCGGCGTGACCGTGAACGCGATCTGTCCCGGCTACGTCGACACCCCGATGACGGACGCCACCGTCTTCGGGATCGTCGAACGGACCGGCCGTACGGAGGACGAGGCGCGCGAGATCCTGGCCTCGAAGCAGCCGTCCGGGCGCTTGATCAGGGCTGACGAGGTCGCGGATGCGGTCTGGTCGTGCGTCGCCGACGGCTCGATCAACGGTCAGGGAGTCGACGTGCTCGGAGACGGAGTGCCCGCATGAGCTACCTCGAGCGGATCAACCCGGTGGAGCTGGCTCGGCCGAGCGGCTTCTCGCACGCGGTTGCCGGCGAGGGGAAGATCGTCTTCCTGGCCGGCCAGACGGCCATGGACGCCGAGGGCCGCATCGTCGGCGGCGGCGTCGTTGCGCAGCTCGAGCAGGCGCTCGGCAACCTGCTCACGGCCCTGCGTGCTGCCGGCGGCGAGCCCCACCAGCTGGCCAGCCTGACCATCTTCATCGTCGACGTGCCCGACTACCGCGCGCACGCCCGCGAGATCGGCGCCGTCTGGCGCCGGTTGATCGGCACCGACTACCCCGCGATGGCCGGCATCGGCATCAGCCGCCTGTGGGACGAGGACGCCTTGGTCGAGGTCCAGGGCTTTGCCGTCGTCTGACCCGCCCAGGCCGGGCGAGCATCGCCGCGGCCGCGACGGTTGATCACGGGCCAGCGGTCGGGATCCGACGGTCGAGGTCGGGACCATGGCGGACACCGTCGACGTGACGGTGCGCGGGCTCGGCCAACAAGGCGTGCAGCTCGAAGAACAGGTCCGCCGCGCGGGCACCGTTCCAGCTCGGCGGCAGCACCTCTGCGGGCAGGCCGGGATCGAGGTACGGCAAGCGGCGCCAAGCGGTGAGTGCTCGTACGTAGTCGGAGAATGCCGCCGCGTCCACCGGCGAGCGGCGTCGTCGCCATCGGGTGCGGATCGGGCCGAACGCGGCCAGGAACTCGTCGTAGAGTCCCTGGAGCCGCCCGAGGTCCCACCACTGCGCCACCTGCGCGCGCACGTCGCCGAACGCGAGGTAGTCGGCCCGGAACAGATCGACGTACGCGGACAGCTCGTACCGCTCGAGGACGTCCCGGGTCTCCGCGTCGAGGTGGCCGGGCGCGATCCACACGCCGGAGGCAGCCGTGCCGAAGCCGAGCCAGGACAGCCGCGAGCGCAGCGTGTGCCGTCTCTCTCGCTCGGACTCCGGCACGCTGAAGATCGCCAGCAACCAACCGGCTTCGAGACTTCCGCGGTGCCGTTCGAAGATCCTTCGATCACCCTCGTCGAGAATCGCGCGGGCCCGGTCCGACAGCGCGTACCCGGCCGCCCCGCCAACTCGCGCACCCTCGAGGATGCCGCGACGCTTGAGCCGGGAGATCGACGAGCGAACGGCAGGCTCGTCGACGCCGAGCTCGCCGAGCAGCCGGACCAGGGTGGCCACGCCGAGCCAACCCCCGACCTCCCGGGCATAGAGCCCGTACAGGGTGACGATGAGAGCCCGGGGCTGCGGACGGCTGCCAGACAGCTCGGTGCCCGGGGCTAGGCCCACCGTCGTCACGGCGTCACGATAGCGCGCGTGCGTCCGCCGTCACGGGGACGAGATATCGCGGGCGCTTGACTGTCGTCATCGCAGGGCAATACTGGGAGCCAGCCGCAAGCCGGACCCGGAGGCGCCCCCGATGCAGCTCACGCCGTCGGCGCACGTGGACACGTTCTGCCGGGACCACCTGCCCCCCGCCGACGAGTGGCCGGAGCTGCTGCTGGACTTCGCCGACGTGCAGTACCCCGACCGGCTCAACTGCGCGACCGAGCTGCTCGACCGCAGTGTCGAGCGAGACGGGCCGGACCGGCCATGCGTGCTGTCGCCCACCGGACGCTGGACCTACGGCGAACTCCTCCGAGCGGCCAACCAGGTCGCGCACGTCCTCGTCGATCAGCTCGGCGTCGAGCCGGGGAACCGCGTGCTGCTGCGCGGACCGAACAACCCGTGGCTCGTCGCGTGCTGGTTCGGCGTGCTGAAGGCGGGCGCGGTGGTCGTCACGACCATGCCGCTGCTCCGGCCCGGCGAGCTACGCACCGTCGCCGAGATTGCGTCGGTCGACATCGCGCTCTGCGACCACAGGTTCCTCGACGACCTGGTCGGTGCCGAGATCGGGGAGCTGCGCGTGCTCCCGTACGGCGGCGAGGGCGAGGACGACCTCACCCGGCTGGTGCACACGCAGCCAGCGACGTTCGACGACGTCGAGACCGCCGCCGACGACGTCGCGCTGCTCGCCTTCACCTCCGGCACCACTGGTCGACCCAAGGCCACGATGCACTTCCACCGTGACGTGCTCGCGAACGCCGACACGTTCTCGAAGCACGTCCTGCGCCCAGTCGCGGACGACGTGTTCATCGGCACGCCACCGCTCGCGTTCACGTTCGGTCTCGGCGGCCTCGTGGTGTTTCCGCTGCGCGTGGGGGCGAGCACGCTGCTCGTGGAGAGAGCGACGCCGGACGAGCTGGCGGACCTGATCGCCGAGCACCGGGCGACGATCTGCTTCACTGCTCCGACGGCGTACCGCGCCATGCTGGCGAGCGGCAAGGCCGCGCAGCTGACGACGCTGCGACGCGCGGTGTCTGCCGGCGAGCACCTGCCGGCGCCGGTCTGGCACGCGTTCCACGAGGCGACCGGCATCAAGATCATCGACGGTATCGGTGCCACCGAGATGCTGCACATCTTCATCTCCGCGGCCGACGACGACATCCGACCTGGCTCCACCGGCCGGGCCGTGCCCGGGTACGTCGCCGCGGTCCTTGACGATCACGGCCAGCCCGCTCCGTACGGCGAGTCCGGCCGCCTCGCGGTGAAGGGCCCGACCGGGTGCCGCTACCTCGCCGATCCACGACAAGCCGTCTACGTCCAGCACGGCTGGAACATCACCGGGGACACGTTCGTGCAGGACGCCGACGGCTACTTCTGGTTCCAGGCGCGGAGCGACGACATGATCGTTTCTTCCGGCTACAACATCGCCGGTCCCGAGATCGAGGAGGCGCTGATCACCCACCCGGACGTGCTCGAGTGCGGTGTCGTCGGCCGGCCGGATGCAGACCGGGGGCAGGTGGTCGCGGCGTACGTGGTCCTGCGCCCCGGGATCGACGGCGACACGGGGAAACGCCAGGAGCTGCAGAACTTCGTGAAGCAGCAGATCGCGCCGTACAAGTACCCGCGGGTGCTGGAGTTCGTCGACGCTCTGCCACGGACCAGCACCGGCAAGGTCCAACGCTTCCGTCTCCGCGAGCCACCCGGGGACGACGTCAGGCCGGCATGAAGCGGCCGCCGTTGACGTCGAGCGTGACGCCGGTGATGTACGAGGCGTCGTCCGAGGCGAGGAACAGGATCGGGTCGACGACCTCTCGGAGCTCGGGGAACCGGCCGAGCGGGATCGCGTTCAGCACGTCGTCCCGTTCGGCGGCAGGCATCGCGTCGTAGGTCGCCTGCAGGCGGGCGGTCAGGAACAGTCCTGGCGCGACCGCGTTCACCCGGATCCCGGCGGCACCGACCTCGCGGGCCAGCCGCTTGGTCAGCCCGATGATCGCCGCCTTGGCTGCCGCGTACGGGACGCCCGTGACCGGGGAGGGTTGCCGGCCGCCGATCGACGACGTCGTGACGATCGCGCCGCCGCCGGCCGCGGTGAGGTAGGGCAGCGCCGCCTGGCAGCAGTAGAACGTGCCCTTGAGGTTGGCGTCGACGACCAGGTCGAGATCGGCCGGGTCCACCTCGGGGGTGGCGGTCGGTGTGCCGAGCGAGCCGCCGGCGAGGCAGACCAGGACGTTCGGCCCGCCGAGGCGCTCGTGGACCTCGACCATCGCCTGGCGCGCTGCGGAAGGATCCCGGACGTCGACGACGCGACCCACCACCGCGCCGCCGTACCGGTCCTCGATCGCCTGTGCGACCCGGGTCACCTGGTCCGGGTCGAGGTCGAGCACCGCCACGGAGGCGCCCTCGGCGGCGAACCCTGCGCACACCTCGCGGCCGATGCCGCCGGCGCCACCGGTGACGACGACTGTCCGGCCTGTGAAGCGGTCCGGTCGGGCCACGTCGGGCTCCTTACGTTCTCTTGACGGTCGTCGCGGACACAACATACTGTGACGAGCAGGTGCTCACAACGGAGGCGGCGGGTCCAGTGCGTATCGCGGTGATCGGTGGCGGCCCCGGCGGCCTCTACCTCGCCGCGCTCGCCAAGCAGCTGGGACCCCACCACGAGATCACGGTGTGGGAGCGCAACGCCGCGGACGACACGTTCGGCTTCGGCGTCGTGTTCTCGGACGAGACGCTCGGCGGGATCGAGCACGCCGACCCGGCGATCCATCAGCAGATGGAGCGCGACTTCGCCCGGTGGGACGACGTCGACGTCCACTACCGCGGCGAGATGATCACCAGCGGCGGTCACGGCTTCGCCGCGCTCCCGCGCAAGCGGCTCCTTCAGATCCTGCAGGAGCGCTGCCGCGAGCTGGGTGTGGTGATCCACTTTCGCACCGATGCGCCCGACGTCGAGCTGCTGGCCGTCTCGTACGACCTGGTGGTCGCGAGCGACGGTGTGAACTCAGCCGTCCGCGCGCGCTACGCCGATGTGTTCCGGCCGACCCTCGACGTGCGCGCCTGCCGCTTCATGTGGCTCGGCACCACCAAGGTCTTCGATGCCTTCAAGTTCGACGTGATCGACACCCCGTACGGGGTCATGCAGCTGCACGGCTACCCGTACGACGCCACCGGCAGCACGTTCATCGTGGAGATGCACGACTCGGTGTGGCGGGCGGCCGGGTTCGACGCGTTCGCCGACCGGGCGTTCCGGCCCGGGGAGTCCGACGAGAAGTCGATCGAGCGCGTACGTGAGCTGTTCGCGCACGCCCTCGACGACCACGACGTGCTGGCGAACAACTCGCGCTGGATCAGCTTCACCACTGTCAGCAACGCGACCTGGCGGCACCGCAACGTCGTCCTGCTCGGCGACGCCGCGCACACCGCCCACTTCTCGATCGGGTCGGGCACCAAGCTGGCGATGGAGGACGCGCTCGCGCTCGCCGCCTGCCTGCACGAGCACGGTGCCGAGGGCGCCGGACTCGACGGCGCGCTGGCCGCGTACGAGATCGAGCGCCGGCCCGTGGTTCTGTCCACCCAGCGCGCGGCGCAGGCCAGCCTCGAGTGGTTCGAGCACCTGGGGCAGTACACCCACCAGGAACCGATGCAGTTCGCGTTCAACATCATGACTCGCAGCCGGCGGGTCACGTACGACAACCTCCGCGTCCGCGACCCGGAGTTCGTCGACCGGGTCGACGCCTGGTTCGCCGACCACGAACAGCGCCGTGGCGTGGCACCCGGCGACGTCCGACCTCCGATGTTCCAGCCGTTCCGGCTGGGCGAGCTCGAGCTGGTCAACCGGGTCGTGGTCTCGGCCATGGACATGTACCGCGCGGCGGACGGCGTGCCGAACGACTTCCACCTGATCCACCTGGGCGGCAAGGCGCTCGGTGGGGCCGGCCTCGTGATGACCGAGATGGTCTGCACCTCGCCGTCGGGCCGGATCACGCCTGGGTGCACCGGTCTCTGGACCGATGAGCAGGCCGGTGCGTGGCGGCGGATCACTGATCTGGTGCATGGCGAGTCCGTGGCCAAGATCGGCATCCAGCTCGGGCACTCCGGCCGGAAGGGCTCGACCCGGCTCATGTGGGAGGGCATCGACGAGCCGCTCGGCAGCGAGAACTGGGAGCTCGTCGCGCCATCGCCACTGGCCTACCGGCCGGGAGTGAACCAGGTCCCCCGCGAGCTCACCCAGGACGACCTGGTGTCGATCAAGGACGAGTTCGTCCGGGCTACCGAGCGCGCGGCGGACGCCGGCTTCGACCTGCTCGAGCTGCACTGCGCGCACGGCTACCTGCTGTCGTCGTTCATCTCTCCGCTCACGAACCAGCGAACCGACGCGTACGGCGGCTCGCTCGAGAACCGGTTGCGCTACCCGCTCGAGGTGTTCGCCGCGATGCGCGCCGTGTGGCCGGCGGCGAGGCCGATGACCGTACGGATCTCGGCGACGGACTGGGCGGTGGGGGGCGTGGACGCGTCCGAGTCCGTGGAGATCGCGCGGGCGTTCCAGGAAGGGGGTGCCGCTGCGATCGACGTCTCGACCGGGCAGGTGACCCCGGCCGAGCGGCCCGACTTCGGCCGGTCGTACCAGACGCCCTTCGCCGACGCGATCCGCAACCAGGTCGGCATCGCGACGATCGCGGTCGGCGTGATCTCCTCCTACGACGACGTGAACTCGATCATCCTCGCCGGTCGGGCCGATCTGTGCGCGCTCGGACGGGTCCACCTCTACAACCCGAGCTGGACGCTGCACGCCGCGCTCGACCAGGGCTACGACGGGCCGGGCGCGGTCTGGCCCGTGCCGTGGCTGCCCGGGCGCCGCAGACCGCAGACCGGTCGTTCGGACGGCCCGAAGCCACGGCTCGAGCTCCTCCGCGC
>JACCYY010000175.1 GCA_013696235.1 Sporichthyaceae bacterium
GCCCACCTCCACGAGGAGGTGGGCCGCTGGTCGCGTACGGAGTCAGGTCGTGAAGGGCTGCGCTAGTCCCCGCGGAGGATCGCGATCAGACGCAGCATCTCGATGTAGAGCCAGATCAGCGTGACCATGAGCCCGAACGCCGCGCGCCAGGACTCCCGCTCCGGGACGCCGGCAGCGACCCCCTTCTCGATGATGTCGAAGTCGAGGATCAGGAAGAACGAGGCGAGCCCGACGGCGAAGATCGAGATGGCGAAGGACAGCAGACCACGCTCCCAGAGGTTGATCCCGTTGCCGCCGAACGCGTTGAAGCCGAGGTTGATCAGCAGGAAGACCATGTACCCGCCGGTCATGCCCAGCATGATCTTCCGGAACTTCGGTGTCGCGCGCACCCGCCCGCTCTTGTAGAGCGCGAGCATGACCGCGAAGGTGGCGCTCGTGCCGAGCACCGCCTGCAGCGCGATTCCAGGGAACGCGCTCGCGAGCACGTTGCTCAAGATCCCGAGGAACACACCCTCGACCGCGGCGTACGCGATCACGAGCGGCGGGCTGACGACCTTCTTGAACGAGTTGACCAAGGCCAGCCCGAACCCGACCAGGGCTGCACCGATCATGATCGGGATGCCGAGGTCGAGGGTCCACGCCGCGGTGGCGGTCGCGACCAGGACGACGAGCAGCATGGCGGTCTTGGCCACCACGTCGTCGATCGTCATCCGGGCACCGGCCGGAGCGACATAGGTCGGCTGGTCGTACATGTCCTGGAGCTGGCTGGCACTGGCGGTCTGCGCACCCAGACCCGCGCCTCCGCCAAAGGCGCCAGCCCGGCTGAGTACGGGGTTGCTGCTCTGCATGTGTGTCGGCCTCCTGCCGCTGCGTCCGCCCCGAGGCGGATCGAGTGCGCCAATCGTACGTGGTGAAACGCTTGCGTGCCCGCGGTCGTTACCGGGAGGGCGGCGCCGAACGTTCTACGCTGGCGGTGGCCCGGGTGGCGGAATCGGCAGACGCAGGAGGCTTAAACCCTCCGGCCCCCAGGGGTGTGCGGGTTCGAGTCCCGCCTCGGGCACCGGGGTCTGGCGGCGGGTCAGCGCTCGGGTGGCGGCGCGGTGGCGCGACGGAACTCGCCACGCGGGTCGGCGAGGCGCCCGAGGGACACGACGTCGCGACGGAAGAACAGCGCGAGCGTCCAGTCGGCGATCACCCGGATCTTGCGGTTGAGCGTCGGCACCCGGCTGACGTGGTAGGTCCGGTGCATGAACCAGGCGAGCCAGCCCTTGAGCTTGATCCCGTAGACCTGCGCGACCCCCTTGTGCAGGCCGAGGCTGGCGACCGAGCCGACGTACTTGTGCTCGTAGTCCTCCAGCGGCTCGCCCCGCATCGTCGCCAGCACGTTGTCGGCCAGCACCTTCGCCTGGCGTACAGCGTGCTGCGCGTTCGGGGCGCAGGTCGCACCGGGCCCGCCGGTGAGGTCGGGCACGGCGGCGCAGTCACCCGCGGCGAACGCACCGGGGGCGCCCTCGATGCTGAGATCGGCGCGGCAGCGCACCCGGCCGCGCTCGTCCAGCGGGAGATCGGTCAGGGCCAGTACCGGGTGCGCCTTGACCCCGGCGGTCCAGACCAGCGTGGCCGAGTCGAGCTCGGTGCCGTCGTCGAGGACCACGTGCCCGCCGACGCACGACTCGAGCCTGGTCTCCAGCCGGACGTCGATGGTCCGCCTGCGCAGCTGCTCGACGGTGTAGCGGCCCATGTCCTCGCCGACCTCGGGCAGGATCCGACCGGTCGCCTCGACCAGCACCCACCGCAGGTCGCTCGGTTCGAGGTCGGCGTAGTAGCGCGTCGCGTACCTGGTCAGGTCCTCGAGCTCGGCCAGCGCCTCGACCCCGGCGTACCCGCCGCCGACCACCACGAACGTCAGCGCCCGGCGCCGCAGGACCGGGTCGTGGGTCGAGTGGGCGAAGTCGAGCTGGTCCAGCACGTGGTTGCGCAGGCTGATCGCCTCCTCCACCTGCTTGAACCCCATGCCGACCTCGGCCAACCCGGGGATCGGCAACGTGCGGACGACCGAGCCCAGCGCCACGACCAGCACGTCGTACCCGATGTCCACGGTCGTCCCGGCCTGCGTCATCACCGTCGCCGACCGTCCCGCGTGGTCCAGGCTCGACACCCGCCCGTTCACGACGTCCACCGACCGCAGCACCCGCCGCAGCGACACGACGACGTGCCGCGGCTCGAGGCTCCCGGCCGCCGCCTCCGGCAGGAACGGCTGGTACGTCATGTACGACCGCGGGTCGACGACCGTGATCATCGCTTCGCCCGTACGGAGCTTCCGCTGCAGCCGCAGCGCCGCGTAGAGCCCGACGTACCCGCCGCCCAGGACCAGGATGCGGCGGGGCAGCGCGGACGTCGACTGGCTCACCCCTGGACGGTAGCCCGGCGGCCAGCTGCGCTGGTCAACTGGTCGGGTCGTCCGGTCCCGCCCACGGCCGAGGCCGCAGCACCAGCACGGGGAGGCCGACGGCGAGGAGCAGGGCGACGGCGCCGACGAGCCAGAACGTGCCGCCGCCCGAGGCGGTCGGCAGGACCACCAGCAGGCCACCGATTCCCAGACCGGGGACCAGCGCCTCGGCGACCCGGCGCAGCCAGCGCGTCAGCACGGTTGGGTCGATGCTCGCGTTGGGCGGCAGGATCTCGCGCAGCCCGTCGAGTGCGTGGACGAGGAAGAGCGCAGCGGCCAGCCCCAGCACCTGGAACGGGTGCGGCATCCGGTCGTCGGCACCGATCGAGGTCTCCAGCGCCGTGAGCATGAGGTAGAAGAAGCCGCACCCGACGATAAAGACCAGCGCGCCGGCCGAGCCCGGCGAGGCGATCACGAACGCCGCGACCGCACCGAGCAGGCCGATCACCAGGACCCGGATCGGGTTGGCCCCGATCTGGCCGGCGACCAGCCACCCAGCCGCGACCATCAGGCCCAGGTGCAGCACGGCGAGGCCGAGCAGGAACGCGTACCGCCGACTGCTGTACGCCCGCAGTCGCGCACGAATGCCGTCCAGCACCGGTCCACGCGTCGAGCTCATCGGGCTGCCGCCCCCACCATCATCGGGCTGCCGCCCGGGGGGCCAGGGCGGCGACGCTGAGCTCGCGCAACGCCCGGTCCAGGGCTCCGGTGGTCGTCCACGGGACGACCGGGCAGCCGGACTCGACCAGCAGCGCGACCGTACGCTCGCGCTCCATCATCCACATCCGGCGGGCCAGCGCCTCGTAGACGTCGAGCTGCCTCGGCACGGCGTCCGGCGGCAGCGTGTCGACGACCACGACCGGCTGCCCCCGCTGGCGCAACCGAGCCACGAGCGTCGTCATCCGCTCGTCCAGCAGCGGGGTGAGCGCCAGCACCGTGGCGCGGGGCGGGGCGAGCGCGGCGACCCGGTCGGGCACCCACGCCTCGCCCACCTCGGCCAGGCGCGTGTCCAGCAGCCAGTTGCAGGCCACCACGAAGTCCCGACGTCCGGTCAGCCGCCGCAGGAAGCGCAGCCGGGTCCCGACGTCGACCAGCCGTACGGCATCGCCGCGGCGCAGGTGGTGCGCGGTCACGGTCGCCGCCGCCCGCACCGCGGCGTCGAGGCTGCTCGCCGTACCGCCGACGCCACCCGACACACCCACGTCCTGGGCCGAGTCGATCAGCACGACGACCTCGCTGGCCCGCTCGGTGAACGAGTCCACGACCTGCAGGCTCCCGGTCCGCTGGCTGACCCGCCAGTTCACCCGGCGGAGCCGATCGCCGAACACGAACGGCCGGATCCCGGCGAAGTCGACCCCGTCCCCGCGGACCAGCGAGCGGTGCGAGCCGGCAGCGGTGACGGCGTACGGCAGCGAGGCGTCGGACCGGAACCGCTCGACCGAGGGCAGCACCGTGAGCCAGTGCGTGGGGCGGTCGGGCACGGCGACCGCGAAGGCGAGCCCGGCCGTGACGATGTTGACGTGGATCGGTCCGACCGCGCTGTGGCCCCAGCGAGCGGCCACGATGCCGAGGTTGACGACGACCTCCTCACCGCCGCGTACGGCGATGGCTCGGCGCCGCACCCCGTCGCGCAGGGCGAGCCCGATGCCGACCTGGACGTCGACCACGACGGCATCGAGATCTCCGGTCGTCCGGATCGTGAGCGTGCCGTCCAGCGCCGTGCCCTCGACCACCTCGGCCCGGGAGATCTCCAGCTCGGCCTCCACCCGGGCGCTGCGGGCTCGGCGCACCGCGAGGAAGAGCGCGACCGTGAACGGCGCCGCCAACGCCACGACGTCCGGGCGGCCGAGCCCGAGCCCGGCGACGAGCAGCACGACTGAGACCGTGCTCAGGCGGACGAGCACGGCGGTCGGAGCCGGTCGCGAGCCGTACGACGACGCGGCCAGGCGTGGGCTCACCGGGAGCCGGTCACGGCCGGTCGGCGTAGTCGGGTGCGAGCGCGCTCGACGGTGCCGCGACCAGGTCGAGCACCTCGGCGAGCACGTGCGCCGGGGTGATCCGGCGCAGCCACGTCTCCGGCTCGAGCACCAGGCGGTGCGCCAGGGCCGGGATGGCGACGGCCTTGACGTCCTCCGGCACGACGTAGTCGCGACCGCGGAGCAGGGCGCGTGCCCTGGACGCCTGCATGAGCGCGAGCGCCCCACGGGGGGACGCGCCGACCATCACCGTGCGGTGCTCGCGGGTCGCCCGGACGAGCAGGACGCAGTACCGCCCGACGCTCTCCTCGACCGCCACGGACTCGACCGCGCGCTGCATCGCGACGAACGTGGCAGCGTCCGCGACCGGGGCCAGCACCTGGTCCTCGCGCTGTCGCCGCAGCCGGCGGACGAGGACCTGCCACTCGTCATCGACGCCCGGGTAGCCCAGCGACACCCGCAGCATGAAGCGGTCGAGCTGGGCCTCGGGCAGCGGGTAGGTGCCCTCGTGCTCGATCGGGTTCGCCGTGGCCAGCACGACGAACGGCTCGGGCAGCGCGAACGTCGTGCCCTCGACCGTGACCTGGTGCTCCTGCATCGACTCCAGGAGCGCGGCCTGGGTCTTTGGCGGGGTGCGATTCACCTCGTCGCCGAGCAGGAGCTGGGTGAAGATCGGCCCCTGCCGGAACACGAACTCGCCGCTGGAGTCCACGACGTACGAGCCGGTGATGTCGGCTGGCAGCAGGTCAGGGGTGAACTGGACCCGGCGGAAGTCCAGCCCGAGCACCTGGGCGAACGATCGGGCCATGAGGGTCTTGCCGAGACCGGGGACGTCCTCGAGCAGGACGTGCCCGCCGGCGAGCATGCCGGCGAAGACCAGCTCGAGCGCGTCCCGCTTCCCGACCACGGCCTGCTCGACCGCGTCGAGGACGGCGGTGGCCGCCGCGTGGGCGTCGCGCGGGTTCATGCCGGCCCGGCGAGCGTCGACCGAGCCGTCGACCGGGCGATCGACTGGGCCGCCGTCCGCTCTGGGGCGAGGTGCTCCAACCGGGTCAACCAGCGGTCCAGGTCCTGGATCGTCGGCGCGGTCTCCAGCGGCTCCGTCAGTGCTCGCCACAGGTCCTCCCCCAGTACGGCGCGGGCGCGCTCGGGCTCGTCGGTCAGATCGATGCCGTGGTGTCGGCGAACCCGGTCGCGGGCCAGCTCGGCCAGGACCGGTCGTACGCCGGCGTGGTAGTGCCGGGGGGCCCCGACCGCGTACGAGAGCCGGTCGACGTGGCGGTACATCCGGGTGAACCGGTGCTCGAGCGTCTCCGGCAGCGGTTCGAACCAGTGGTTCCGCTCGCCGGGCTTGCCACGGGCGAGGACGGCCGACGCGGCGGACTGGCCGAGCCGGCCGCTCGCCGACGTCCTCGACGACCGGGCGGCCGAGCGTCGCCTGGCCCAGTCGGGCAATGCCATCCGGTGCACGCGGATGGCCAGGATCGCGACCGCGGCGACGGCCCAGGTGCCGATCAGGTTCGACGCGGTGCCGAAGCTCAGGAACACCCAGGCCAGGAGCAGCGCGACCACTGCCGACTGCACCACGGTGATGACGAGCTCCTTCGAGAGCCACCGGAGCACCTGGTCGCCGGCCGGTTCGGGCGACGGGACCGTGACGCTGTGCCTCAGTTCCACCGGGTCGGCCATCTCTCGCCGGTCCCGGACGATCCCCCGGGATCGCCGGCGCCGACGGGTTCGCCGAGCAGGTCTGCTCGTACGGCCGACAGCGCGCGCACCGCGGCGGCCCGGTCGGGCTCCCCCAGTGGCGAGCGCGAGAAGCGAGCCCGCCGGTAGAGCTCGGCGAGCTCCTGCAGCCGTACCGGCCCCACGGCGTGCCCGCCCAGGAGGCGCTGCACGAGATCGTCGGGGGCGTCGGTGTCCCGACGCGGTGTCCCGATCGTGGCCGCGGCCTCCTCGAGCCGCAACCAGGCGGTGATGATCGCGGCTCGGACGTCGTGGCCGTGCACCACGTCGACCAGTCCGGCCTGGACGGCGGCGGCCACCGGCATGTCCCGTCCGAGCAGGTCCACGTCGGGCAGCTGGGCCATGAGCAGGTCGAGCTCCTCCGGCTCCAGCACGCGCCGGCTCAGGAGGCCGGTGTTGCGGCCGGACAGCATCCGGATCGCCAGCACGACGAGCGTGATCACGAGCACGACCGCGGTGGCGAGGATCAGACCGCCGACGAGGTAGCCGAGCCAACCGAGACCCTCGGGGTCCTGGTCGACCGGGGACGGCGAGCCTTGCGGTACGGGTGCCCCGCCGACCCCCTCGACAGGGCCGGGGACGAACGGCGACGTGGCCACCGGGTTCCCGGCCGCGGCGGCGAGCCCGACGACGACCACCAGCCCGGCCGCGACGAACCCGGCGAGCCAGGTCGGCGGCAGGCGGCCGCCGGACGGCT
>JACCYY010000208.1 GCA_013696235.1 Sporichthyaceae bacterium
CAGGTCCCCGTCGTGGGTGGCCAGCGCGGCCGGGTCGTACGACGGGGTGGACGCCATCGTGAGGATCGCGCCGGTCTGCGGGTTGAGCGCGACGACGGCACCCTTCTGGCCCTGCAACCCGTCCCACGCCGCCTGCTGCGCGGCCGGGTTGAGGGTGAGCAGCACGCTGCCGCCACCCTGGTCCTCACCGGTCAGGAGGTCGGCGATCTGCCGGACGAAGAGCCGGTCGTCGGTGCCGGCGAGCACCTCGCGCTCGGACCGCTCGATCCCCTCGGCGCCGAAGATGAAGGAGTAGTAGCCGGTGATCGGCGCGTAGATCGGCCCGGCCGCGTACTCCCGCAGGTACTCCAGCTCGTCGTCGGTCTTCGTCGAGAACGCGATCTGCTGCGTGCCGACCAGGATCGGACCGCGCTCGCGGGAGTACTCGTCGAGCAACACCCGACGGTTCTTCGGGTCGCTGCGCCGCTCCTCGGCCAGCACGAACTGCTGCACGTTCGCGTTGAGCAGCAGGATCCCGAACAGCAACAAGCACGCCAGTGCCACGCGCCGCAGCGGTTTGTTCACAGCCGCACGACCTGGGTCATCTCTTCGGGGCCGGCCGGCGCGACCGGGGGTGCTGGCCGGCGCGCGGCATGGCTCACCCGCAGGAGCAGGGCGACCAGGATCCAGTTCGCGATCAGCGACGACCCGCCGTAGGAAAGGAACGGCGTGGTCAGCCCGGTCAGGGGGATGAGGTCGGTGACCCCACCGACCACCACGAACAGCTGGAGCGCCAGGGCGACCGAAAGACCGGTGGCGAGCAACTTGCCGAAGCCGTCCCGGACCAGCAGCGCCGTGCGCAGCCCGCGCTCGACGATCACGGCGTAGAGGACGAGAACCGCCATCAGCCCGGTCAGGCCGAGCTCCTCCCCGAGCGTGGCGACGATGAAGTCGGTGCTGGCGAACGGCACCCGCTCGGGGTAGCCCTCGGTGAGGCCGGTGCCGAGGATCCCACCGGCGGCCAGGCCGTACAGGGACTCGCTGATCTGCTCGGGGTCGGCCGGGAACGGGTTGAGCCAGAGCTCGACCCGGTTCTGGACGTGACCGAACTGCGTGTACGCGAAGTAGGCGCCGCCGAAGAAGAGCACGAAGCCGTACAGCAGCCAGGACGCCCGCTCGGTCGCGACGTAGAGCAGGACCACGAACACCCCGAAGAAGAGCAGCGAGCTGCCGAGGTCGCGCTGGAACACGAGCACCCCGAGGCTTGCCACCCAGGCCAGCAGGATCGGCCCCAGGTCGCGGGCGCGCGGCAGGTCGAGCCCGGCGAACCGCTTGCCGGCGAGGGCTAGCGCGTCCCGGTGCACGACGAGGTACCCGGCGAAGAAGATGATCAGCGCGAGCTTCGCGATCTCGCCGGGCTGGAAGGACAGGCCGGCGAGCCTGATCCACAGCCGCGACCCGTTGACGGTCGCCCCGAGCCCGGGCACGAGCGGCAGCAGCAGGAACAGGATCCCGACCGTGCCGATGATGAACGTGAGGCGCTGGAGCAGGCGGTGGTCGCGGATCACCAGCAGCACGAGGACGAACAGCGCGACGCCGACCGCGGTCCAGGTCAGCTGGAGCGGCGCGTCCGGGGTCGGGATCGAGTCGCCGTCGGCGAGGGCGTTGTCGGCCTCACCGAGGTCGAGTCGGTGGATGAGCACCAGCCCGAGGCCGTTCAGCAGGACGACCGCGGGAAGGATCACCGGGTCCGCGTATGGCGCGAACCGCCGGATGGCCACGTGCGCCACGAGGGCGAGCAGCAGCAGACCACCGGCGTACCGGGGAAGCGACGCGGGCAGGGCGCCGTCGCGCGCGATGTGGACCATCGCGTACGCGGCCATCGCGATCGCGACCGCGAGCACGATCAGGACGAGCTCGGTGGTGCGGCGCCGGCGCTCCTTCGGCCCGGCGCCGGTCCCGCTCGGCGACATTCCGCCGGTGCGCCCGGTCTCGACGGTCGCAGTCACGAGCCGCTCACCCCGCACTCCTCGCGGGTCACCGGGTCGTCGAAGCTGGGTTCGCCGGACTCGCTCGGGCTGGGGTCCGGGCTCGACGTCAGGCCCCTGGTGGTCCGCGCCGAGGTGGTGGGGTCCGGTGATGGGGTGGAGCCGGCGCTGGTCGTGGCGACTGTGGAGTCGGGGGTCGCCGTGGGCGTCTCGGTGCCCGGCGTGGAGCCCCTCCCGGCCGGCTCGCCGCGGAACCGTTCGCAGGCAGCCGCCCGCTCGCCGAGTCGGTTGGCGATGCTGCGCGCGTCGTCGAGGCTGTCGGCGGAGATCGCCTTGGCAATCTCGGTCTGGTCGAACGTGGGCAGGGTCGAGACCGGCACGTCGAGGACTTCGTGCACCTCGGAGAACTTCACGCCCAGCACACGCTGGTTGATGCCCTGGTAGATCGCGACCTGCTCACCCTCGACGCCGACGTAGTACTGCGTGCGGGTCCACTGCTGCCCGGCGAAGACCAGCCCGGCAAGCACCGCGACCGCGACCAGCAGGAGCCCCGCCTGGCGGGCCCAGCGGAACCGGGACGGCGCCTGCGGCGCGTAGCGGGCGACCTCGGCCTCGTTCTCGGCGGAGTCCTCCTCCGGGTCCGGGAGACGGCGGTCGGGCTGCTCGGGGGTGATCTTGCTGGCCGCCGCCGACCAGGGCG
>JACCYY010000240.1 GCA_013696235.1 Sporichthyaceae bacterium
TGCACGCGGCGACGCTCTTGCACCTCGACAACAGCCTGGTGTCCGCTGCCGGCTTCCCGGGCCTGGTCCAGCGACAGCCGGACTCGGTGCTCTGGTCGCCCGGGGTCCGGGCGACGTTCGGCCTCCCGCACGACGCCCGTCGGGCCATGGTTGACCGTCGACGGGGCAGGTTCGAGGTCCTCCAGGGGTCTGTAGGCACCGCTATACCCCCTGGTGGTATCAGGCACCAAGCTCGGCTCGACCGTTCAGCCGAGCGGGCGGAGGACGAAGACACCCCAGCCGAGGTACCGACGGACGTAGGCGAGGTGGGACCGGCGGGCGTCGTCACGGAACGCCCGGACGGCGGGAGCCCGGGCGTCGTCGGGGTTCGCCCGAAGCCACTCGGCGAGCGTCCACCACTGCGAGGCGGCGTAGCGGTCCCAGCTGTCGCCGTCGGCGACCACCATCTCGACGAGGTCGTACCCGGCCTGCTCGAAGCGCTCCCCGGTCCCAGCCAGCGTCGTGAACAGCGCCGGTGCCGCGTCGACCGCGTCGAGCGCCTCAGCCGGCGGGTCCTCGGTCCAGTAGGGCTCCCCCACGAGCACGACGCCGTCGGGACGCACCGACTGGCGAAGCAGGTCGAGCGTCCCGGGCAACCCGTCGGCGATCCAGGACGCCCCAATGCAGGCCACCACGTCGTAGGGCTCACCGCCGGTGACGTACCTGCCGGCATCACCCTGCTCGAAGCTCACCCGGTCGCTGACACCGAGCTCGATCGCCCGGGCCCGGGCGGCGGCGAGGAACACGTCGCTGAGGTCGACCCCGTGGCCGCTCGAGCCGAGCTCGGCCGCCCAGGTCGAGAGCAGCGCGCCCTTGCCGCAGGCCAGATCGAGGATCCGGGTGCCCAGGCCGATGCGTGCGACCTCCCCGACCAGCGCGAGCTTGGCCGGCGTGAACGGGTTCAGGATGTCGTGGCCGGCCTCGGCCAGCTCGTGCATCTCCAAGGACATGCCGCCAACTCTTCGTCGGCGCGGCAGGTTGACGCAACCGCATACTCGGCGGTCGGCCCGCGCGGTGCCACCCCGGGCCGAGCGTCAGCCGCTGCGCGGGTCAGCCGTTGCCGCGGGTCAGCCGCTGCCTCGGGTCGAGGCGCGCGCGGTCGGCCGCGGCCCGCCCGGCGGCCCAGCCCGCTCCGTTGGAGTAGGTCGTGCGGCGCTCACGCAACCGGGGGAACGTGAAGTCGAATGCGGCGTCCACCTCTTCCGTCCTTCGGCGCAGGGCCGGCACCAGCGCGTCGCGACGGGCCGACGTCGAGGCCGCCTCGTCGGTCGCCGTGGCGAGCCGCTCACCGATCCGTGACGCGTACGCGATGAGGAAGGCCCGGCGGAACGACGCCGTACGTGACGAGGCGTCCCGGCGGCCGCGATCGACGTGCCCGAGCATCGCCGCGGTCGCCTGCACCAGGAGCGATGTCACCATGAGCTCGACCGCCTCGAGGTCGCCCGTATCGCCGACCACGGTGACGAACCCGAAGCCTTCCGACACCGCCGAACGGCACCGGTTCGCCTTGCCCACCGCGTCGACGAGCATCGCCTTCGCGAGCACGTACGGCGCATCGATCCACAGCCGCCGGGCACGGATGTCCGGCACGATCGCCGGGTCGCCCGTCCCGGTCACGAGCCGCTCGAGCGCGTACCGGCTGATCAGCTCCTGCGCCTTGCCCGACAACGCCTCCGCCTCGCCCGGGAAATCGGTGGACTCCGCTTTCGCCAGCAGCGCGCGGACCTTCGCGAGCCGCTGGGCGTCGGATGCGTCGACCGACTGCGGGACCGCGGGCAGGACGCGGCCCGGCGGTGGGAGCACGGTTGCGATCGTCGGCAGCATCGTGAGCGCGGCGCCGAGGGCGAGGCCGTACTCGAGGCCGAGGGCGTTGTGCAGGTCGGCGGGGAAGGACGGTCCGAGGTCGCCCAGCTCGTCGAACCAGCCGGGGTGGATTCGGTCGCGCGGGTGCCGGTCGAGCTCGTCACGGACCAGGCAGACCAACATCGGGGTGTGCCGTTCGTCGGCCCGGCGGCGGACGAGCTGGGCCAGGTCGGTCGGCGTCCAGCCGCCCTGCGTCGCCCGCCCGACCGCGGCGGCGAGACGAACGCCCAGAAGCTCTGCCACGAGCCGCGGGGCGACCGGGCTGTCGAAGCCGCTGAGCAACCGGGCGTAGACCGGGGCTGCCTCCCGGCCGCCCAGGATCTCGATCAGCACGCGGTCGATCAGCTGATCGGCGATCGCTCGCTCGCCGGGCAGCGGACCGGGTGCGCGCATGCCGACCATCGTGCCGCGCACCGGGGACGCTTGCGACCGGCTGTCCACAGCTGGTCGACCGCGCGCGACCTCCCGGCTGGGCGCCGCAGCCCCAGCCGGGTCGAGCGCGGGACTCGTCGCCGGCGAGGAAATTGCCTTGTCGACGGCTAGCCGTGGGCCATATCGACGAAGCGGGAATAGTGCCCCTGGAAGGCCACAGTGATGCCGCTGTGGGTCGGGCCGTTGCGGTGCTTGGCGAGGATGAGGTCGGCCTCTCCCGCGCGGGGGGACTCCTTCTCGTACATGTCCTCGCGATGCAGCAAGATCACCATGTCCGCATCTTGTTCGAGGCTGCCGCTTTCGCGTAGATCGCTCAGCATCGGTCGTTTGTCCGTTCGTTGCTCTGCCCCTCGGTTGAGCTGGCAGACCGCGATCACGGGCAGGTCGAGCTCTTTCGCGAGCAGCTTCATCGAGCGGGAGAACTCCGAGACCTCGACCTGACGGCTCTCGACACGTTTGCCGCTGGTCATGAGCTGGAGGTAGTCGACGATCACGAGGCGCAGGTCGTGGCGCTGCTTGAGCCGCCGGCACTTCGCGCGGATCTCCATCATCGACATGTTCGGCGAGTCATCGATGAACAGCGGGGCCCCGGACACCTCTCCCATGCGCCGCGCGAGCTTGGTCCAGTCGTCGTCCGAGAGCCCGCCAGAGCGCATCTTGTGCAGCAGCACCTTCGCCTCGGCCGACAGCAACCGCATCGTGATCTCGTTGCGGCTCATCTCCAGCGAGAAGATCACCGATGCGAGCCCGTGCTTGATCGACGCCGACCGGGCGACGTCGAGTGCGAATGTGGACTTCCCGAGGGCGGGCCTTCCGGCGACGATGATCATCTGACCGGGGTGCAGGCCGTTCGTCACGCTGTCGAGATCGGCGAAGCCGGTCGGGACGCCGACCAGCGTGCCGTCGTGGGAGTCGATCGCCTCGATCTCGTCGAGGGTGCCCTGCATGATCGCCGCGAGCGGCTGGTAGTCCTCGCTGGTCCGGCGCTCGGTCACCTGGTAGATCTCCGCCTGCGCCCGGTCCACCACGTCGTCGACCTCGCCGTCGCCGGCGTACCCGAGCTGGGTGATCCGTGTGCCCGCCTCGACCAGCCGGCGCAGGATCGCCTGCTCGCGCACGATGCGGGCGTAGTAGCCGGCGTTCGCTGCGGTCGGCACCGAGGCGATGAGCGTGTGCAGGTACGGCGCGCCTCCCACCCGACCGATCTCGCCGCGCTTGGTCAGCTCGGCGGAGATGGTGACCGGGTCGGCTGGCTCGCCGCGGCCGTACAGATCGATGATCGCCTCGTACACCGTCTCGTGCGCGGGACGGTAGAAGTCGCTCCCCCGGATCACCTCGACGACGTCGGCGATCGCGTCCTTGCTCAGGAGCATCCCGCCCAGGACGCTCTGCTCGGCGACGATGTCCTGCGGCGGCATCCGCTCGAACTCAGCACCCGGCCGTTCCCTCGGCAGCTCGGCAACGCTCACTCCGAGCACCCCTCTCCTCCAGCCGTACGCCGCACGGTCCTGGCTCCCACGACATCGAACGCATGTTCGAAACCAGTGCAGCAGACGCCCCCGACAGTTCCCACCAGCGAGGGAGCGCCCCGGCGTTGACCGGCGGCGACCCGCTGACGTTAGGGGTCGCGCGGGGCAGAAGATAGGTCGCCATGCACAGCCCCTGTGCGGCACCTGGGGATAGCGCCACCAGCAGTGTGGAGGGCCTGTGCACAAGCCTGGGGAATCTGTGGAAAGTCTCCGCCCGCACCCGGCCTGACCTGCGACGATGGTACGCGCGCCAGTGGACGCGAGAAATATCTGCTCCGCTCCCGCGAGTCGTCGCGACGCGCCGGTGGTGGTCGATCAGGGGGTGGTCGGACCCTGCACGGTCGGCCCCCGGGGCGCCGCTACCCTGCCGACGATGGCACGCACGGGACGGACCGACGACCGGCGCTGGTCCTGGCGCAGCCCGCACGATCGGGAGATCCTCCGGCTTGCCGTGCCAGCCCTCGGCGCGCTCGTGGCGGAACCGTTGTTCCTGCTCGCCGACACCGCAATCGTGGGTCATCTCGGTACGTCGTCGCTGGCCGGGCTCGGGGTCGCCGGAGCCGCCCTGACCACAGTCGTCAACCTGTGCGTCTTCCTCGCGTACGGGACCACGGCCGCGGTCGCGCGTCATCTCGGCGCCGGTGACCTGCGCACTGCGCTCGCCCAGGGCGTGGACGGGCTGTGGCTCGCCGCGCTGATCGGCGTGGTCGCCGCTGCCGGGACCGGTCTTCTCGCCGCCCAGATCGTGGGTGCGCTCGGCGCCTCGCCCTCGGTGGCGCCGCTGGCTCAGACGTTCCTCGCTGTCTCCGCGGCCGGGATCCCGGCAATGCTCGTCGTCCTCGCGGCGACCGGCGTGCTCCGCGGGCTGCAGGACACCCGGACACCGCTCGTGGTGTTCGTCGCCGGCGCGGTCGCCAACGTCGTCCTCAACGTCGCGCTGGTCTACGGCGCCGGTCTCGGCATCGCGGGGTCGGCGCTCGGCACCGTGATCACGCAGTGGTGCATGGCGGCCGTCCTCGCCGCCGTGGTGGTCCGCGGAGCTCGACGGCACGAGGCGTCACTGCGCCCGGACCGGCGCGGCATCCTCGCCGCCGCCCACGCCGGCATCCCGCTGGTGGTGCGCACGCTCACTCTTCGGGCGGCGCTGCTCGCCACCACGTACGTCGCTACCCAGCAGGGCGACGTGTCGGTGGCCGCGCACCAGGTCGCGTTCACGCTGTGGACGTTCCTCGCGTTCGTCCTCGACTCGATCGCTATCGCCGGGCAGGCGATCACCGGACGCTCGCTCGGCGCGTCGGACATCGACGGCACTCGCCGAGCGACCCGGCGGATGATCACCTGGGGGCTGGTCGTCGGCGCGGTCGCCGGGGCGCTGCTCGCGCTCGGCCGGCCGTTCCTCATGCCGCTGTTCTCGTCGGATCCGGCCGTGCAGGCCGCGCTCGGGGACGTCCTGCTCGTGGCGGCGCTGCTCCAACCGGTGAGCGGGGTCGTGTTCGTGCTCGACGGTGTCCTCATCGGTGCCGGTGACGGGCGGTTCCTCGCGGTGGCTGGCGTCGTCACGCTCGTGGTGTTCCTGCCGCTGGCCGCACTGGTGATGGCCGCCGACGGCGGCCTGGTCGCGCTCTGGCTCGCCTTTGGTGCCTTCATGCTGGCGCGCATGGCGACCCTGCTGTGGCGCGAGCGTGGCACCGCGTGGCTGGTCACCGGGGCTCGGCCCACGGGGCGAAGCGCACGCGAGGTCAGGGGATAGCGTCCGGCGCGTCCCGTACGCGTGCGGACCGACGATTGACGGCGCCGCGCTAGGTTGCCCGCCGTGCCCCGCCGACCGCTCGCGGAGATCATCGACCCGGGCTGGGCCGACGCGCTGGAACCGGTCGCCGGCGACATCGAGGCGATGGGCGACTTCCTGCGCGCCGAGATCGCGGCCGGGAGGTCCTACCTGCCCGCCGGCGACAAGGTGCTCCGTGCCTTCACCACACCACTCGACACCGTCCGCGTCCTCGTCGTCGGACAGGACCCGTACCCGACCCCGGGTCACCCGATCGGACTCTCGTTCTCCGTGGACGCGGCGGTCCGACCGCTCCCGCCGTCCTTGGTCAACATGTTCAAGGAGCTCATGGCCGACAGCGGTGTCGCGGCACCCACGAGTGGCGACCTGTCGCCGTGGGCCGAGCGTGGCGTTCTGCTGCTGAACCGGGTGCTCACGGTGCGACCCGGGGCGTCCGCGTCGCATCGCGGCAAGGGCTGGGAGGCCGTCACCGAGCAGGCGGTCCGGGCCCTCGTCGCCCGCGGTGGACCCCTCGTCGCCGTCCTGTGGGGCCGCGACGCGCAGTCCCTCAAGCCGATCCTCGGTGCCGTCCCGTACGTCGAGAGCGTCCACCCAAGCCCGCTCTCGGCCTCGCGCGGCTTCTTCGGCTCCAAGCCGTACACGCGCGTCAACGACCTGCTCACCGCGCAGGGCGCCGACCCGATCGACTGGTCCCTGCCCTGACCCGCTAGGAGGCGACGACCTCGAGCGAGATCTTGGCCGAGACCTCGGAGTGGACGCGGACGGTCACCACGTGGGTGCCGACAGACTTGATCGGCTCGGCGATCTCGACCCGGCGGCGGTCGATCTCCGGGCCGCCCGCAGCGCGCACGGCCTCGACGACGTCGGCCGGGGTGACCGAGCCGAACAGCCGGCCGCTCTCGCCCGAGCGGG
>JACCYY010000244.1 GCA_013696235.1 Sporichthyaceae bacterium
GGTATCCCACGCGCCCCCTGCGCTTGGGCCGGTTCTCAGGGACCTGGGTCTCACCGGGGCCGACATGGGCAGCGGAGACGCTCACTTCGCGTCCTCCAGCTCCGCTCCCGCGGTGGCGTCCTGGGAGGCGTCGAGGAGGAACGTGTGGTCGGGCATCCAGTGCAGGTCGACCTTGTCGCCGCCCCGGAAGCTCTGCCGTGTTCCGGTGTTCTGCTCGAAGACCATGAGCTCCTGGCCAGTCGGCACCCGTGCCAGGTACTGAGTGCTGACTCCGACGAAGCTGACATCGGTGACGACACCGCCGCGCAGCACGTTCGAGCCTTCCTGGGTCTCGGACCCGGCTGCCGCGAGAAACACCTTCTCGGGTCGTACGCCGACCCAGACATCGCCTGCCGACGACAGCGCACGGGACCGAGGTGCGACCAGCTCGCTGCCGTTCACGTCGAGCAGCACGGTGACACCGTCCACCCGACGTACCCGGCCGGCAATGAGGTTCGACTGTCCGAGGAAGTTGGACACGAACGTGGTGGTCGGGCGTTCGTAGAGCTCGAGCGGAGCGCCCATCTGCTCGATCACCCCTCCGTGCATCACCGCGATGGTGTCGGCCATGGTCATGGCCTCCTCCTGGTCATGGGTGACGTGCACGAACGTGATCCCCACTTCAGTCTGGATCCGCTTCAGCTCGATCTGCATCGACCTGCGCAGCTTGAGGTCGAGCGCACCGAGGGGCTCGTCGAGCAACAGCACCTGGGGTCGGTTGATCAAGGCACGGGCGAGCGCGACGCGCTGCTGCTGGCCACCCGACAGCTGGGTCGGGCGCTTCGTCTCGTGTGACTGGAGCTCGACAAGTTCGAGCATCTCGCCGACCGCCTTGCGGACGTCCTTCGCACCCCGGCGCCTGAGCCCGAAAGCGATGTTCTCGAAGGTCGACAGGTGTGGGAACAGCGCATAGCTCTGGAAGACCGTGTTGACCGGTCTTCGGTACGGTTTCAGGCGACTGATCTCGTCGGCTCCCAGCCGGATGCTGCCATCGGTGGGCTGCTCCAGACCGGCCACCATCCGGAGCGTGGTGGTCTTCCCGCAGCCGGATGGACCGAGGAGCGCGAAGAAGGAACCCTGGGGGACGGTCAAGCTCAGGTCGCTGACCGCGACGAACGACCCGAAGCGCTTGGTCACCCGGTCCAGAACCAGGTCCTGACTTCCGGCCGATGGCCGGGAGTCGGTCATGTCAGGCGCCGACCGCGCGGCTGAAGTCAGTGTCGTACTGCGTCTGCTGGGTGTCCTCGAGATCCATGAACTCCCAGGTCGACGACAGGAATTCCTCGTCCGGGAAGATCAGCTGGTTGTCGACGAGGCTGGGATCGATGTCCTCCATCGACTCCCGGGCGCCGTCGACCGGGCAGATGTAGTTCACCCAGGCGGCGAGCTCGGCCGCCACCGCAGGGTCGTAGTAGTGGTTCATCAAGGCCTCGGCATTGGCTTTGTGCGTGGCCTTGTTGGGCACCAACATGTTGTCGGACCACAGACCCACCCCCTCCTCGGGGAGCACCCACTTGATGTCTGGGTTGTCGTACTGCATGGCGATCACATCTCCAGACCACGCCTCGCACGCGACGAGGTTCCCGGCGTTCAGGTCATCGACGTAGTCGTTGCCGGTGAACCGCCGGATCTGCCCCGACGCGACGCGCTCCTCGAGTTGCGCGATCGCAGCAGCCCACTCGTCCTCGCTGAAGGCTTCCGGGTCAGCGCCGGTGATCTTGAGCATGAAGCCCATGGTGTCGCGCATCTCAGTCAGGAGGCTGACCTTGCCCTTGAGATCCTCGCGCGTCATCAGCTGCGACATGCTCCCGACCTCAGCGGTGTACGCGGCGTTGTAGGCGATCCCCGTGAGCCCGCTCTGCCACGGGACGCTGTACTCGCGCTCGGGGTCCCACGCCGGGCCCTTCAGTACGGCCCTCAGATTTGCATCGACATTCGGCAGGTTCGCGTGGTCGAGCTTCTGCAACCAGCCCAGGTTGATCATCTTCGCCGCCATCCAGTCGGTCAGGACGAAGATGTCGCGCCCGACGGCTTGGCAGTCCGCGAGCTGGTTCTGCACCTTGGCGAAGAACTCGTTGTTGTCGTTGATGTCGGCGTTGTACTTCACGTCGATGCCGGTGGTCT
>JACCYY010000256.1 GCA_013696235.1 Sporichthyaceae bacterium
GCTGGAAGTCCTCGATCGTCCCGAACTCCGGGAGCACCTCGGTGAGGTGACTGACGTCGTAGCCGCCGTCGCGCAGCGGCGACTGGAAGAACGGCGGGAGCCAGATGCAGTCCACGCCGAGCCACTGAAGGTAGTCGAGCTTCGACGTCAGGCCCCGAAGATCACCGGTGCCGTCGCCGTTGTGGTCGGCGAACGACCGCACCAGCACCTCGTAGAAGACGGCGCGCTTGAACCACTGCGGGTCTCCGGTCGTGCTCATGATCAGTTCCCGTGGCGTCGTACGGCGAGCACGTGGCACGGCTCGTGGTGGGGGTCGAGCCGGACGTACGCGCGCTGCCCCCAGTGCCAGGTCTGGCCGGTGATCTCGTCGTGGACGACGATCGTGTCCTGCCAGTCCAGGCCGAGCCCGGGCAGGTCGAGCGAGACGGTCGCCTCCTGGACCCCGTGCGGGTCGAGGTTCACGGCGACGATCACGATGTCCTCGCCACCGTCGGGCAGCGGCTCGCGTCGGCTGTAGACGGTGACCGCGTCGTTGTCAGTGTGATGGATCGTGATGTTTCGCAGGCGTTGCAGGGCGCGGTGGCGCCGACGGACGTCGTTGAGCCGCGCGATGTACGGGGCGAGCGACTGCCCCTCCTTCGAGCCGCCCGGCTCGTAGGCCGCCCAGTCCCGCGGGCGCAGCTGGTACTTCTCCGAGTCGAGGTACTCCTCGCTGCCGGGGCGCACGGCGACGTGCTCGTAGAGCTCGTACCCGGCGTAGACGCCCCACGACGGGGATCCGGTCGCCGCCAGCACGGCCCGGATCTTGAATGCGGGCCGGCCGCCGTACTGCAGGTAGGCGTGCAGGATGTCGGGCGTGTTCACGAAGAAGTTGGGCCGCATGTAGGGGCTGGTCTCGTCCGCGAGCTCGACCAGGTACTGCTCGATCTCCTCGCGTCCGGTCCGCCAGGTGAAGTACGTGTAGGACTGGTCGAAGCCGACCTTGCCGAGCTGGCGCATCATCGCCGGCTTGGTGAACGCCTCGGCGAGCAAGATCACGTCGGGATCGGTCTTGCGGATCTCACCGATCAGCCAGTACCAGAACGAGAGCGGCTTGGTGTGCGGGTTGTCGACACGGAAGACCTTGATGCCGTGATCGATCCAGTAGCGGAAGATCCGCAGTACCTCGGAAGAGATGCCGTCGCGGTCCCGGTCGAAGTTGATCGGGTAGATGTCCTGGTACTTCTTCGGGGGATTCTCCGCGTACGCGATCGTGCCGTCCGCGCGCTCGCTGAACCAGTCCCGGTGCTCGACCGCCCACGGGTGGTCCGGCGAGGCCTGGAGGGCGAGGTCCAGCGCGACCTCGAGCCCGAGCTCGCGAGCCCGGGCGACGAACGCGTCGAAGTCCTCGATCGTGCCGAGGTCGGGGTGGATTGCGTCGTGACCACCATCGGGCGAGCCGATCGCCCACGGGACGCCCACGTCGTCGGGACCAGGGTCGAGCGTGTTGTTCTTGCCCTTGCGCGCAGTCGTGCCGATGGGGTGGATCGGCGGCAGGTAGACGACGTCGAAACCCATCGCCGCGACGGCCGGCAGCCGCGCCGAGGCGGTGCGGAACGTCCCGGACCGGGCTGGGTTCGAGGTCGCGCCCTCCGACCTCGGGAAGAACTCGTACCAGCTGCCGAACAGCGCGAGCTCGCGCTGGACGAACAGCGGGAGCTTGCGGCTCCTGGTCGCGAAGTCACGAATCGGGAACGCGTCGGTGATCGCGGTCACGGGAGGTGCGAGCGCTGCCGCGAGCCGGGCCTTGCCCGGGCGGGACGCGTCGCGCAACGATCGGGCGGTCTCGAGCAGCAGCTCGCGCCCGTTCTGCCTGGGCACCTTCTTGGCGGCCTGCTCGAAGAGGCGCGCGCCCTCCTCGAGCATGAGCTCCACGTCGAGGGACGCCGGCACCTTGATCCCGGCGTCGTGGCGCCAGGTCGCGAACGGGTCGCCCCACGCCTCGACGTGGTAGGTCCAGCTGCCGACCTCGTCGGCACTGACGACCGCGCTCCAGCGGTCGGTCCCGGGTCGGCCCGGCTGCAGCCGTACGCGCGGACGGGTGCGACCGTCCGGCCCGGTCAGCACCACCTCGGCGTTCACCGCGTCATGGCCCTCGCGGAACACCGTGGCGGACACGACGAAGCGCTCCCCGACGACGGCCTTCGCCGGGTACTGCCCGCAGTCGACGGCGGGCTGGACATCAACGATCGGTATGCGTCCGCTCATCGCGGTCAACCCTAGAGGTGGCCCTCGTCGGCCGGTCGTGGCAGGAGCGTGGGCGCGACGAGACCGGCCGAGTAGCGTTCTCCCTCGTGCGTGCCATCCGTCGCCTGACCGTCCGTACCGTGCTGCCCGCCGCGCTCGCGCCGCTGGGCGACCTCGCCGCCAACCTGCGATGGTCCTGGCACCAGGAGACGCAGGCAGTGTTCGAGAGCATCGACCCGCAGGCGTGGCTGGCGGCCGGGCGGGACCCGGTGCGCATGCTCGGGCAGGTCTCGACCGAGCGCCTCGCCGCGCTCGCCGCGGACCGGAAGTTCCTGCGCGTCGTGCAGGACGTCGCCGACGACCTGCAGGAGTACCTCACCGGTGACCGCTGGTACCAGGCGAAGGTGGTCGACGGCCCGCGCGGCATCGGCTACTTCTCGCCCGAGTTCGGCGTCACCGCGGTGCTGCCGCAGTACTCCGGCGGCCTGGGCATCCTCGCCGGTGACCACCTCAAGGCGGCCAGCGACCTCGGCGTCCCGATCATCGGGGTCGGGCTGCTCTACCGGCACGGCTACTTCCGGCAGTCGCTGTCCCGTGAGGGGTGGCAGGTCGAGCGGTACCCCCTGGTCGATCCGGACGGGCTGCCGCTGTCGCTCTTGCGCGAGGCCGACGGCACGCCGAGCCGCATCCAGGTCGCACTGCCCGGCGGTCGGCACATGGACGCGCTGATCTGGGTCGCCCAGGTCGGGCGGGTCCCGCTGCTCCTGATGGACACCGACATCGAGGAGAACGCGCCAGCCGAGCGGGAGGTCACCGA
>JACCYY010000273.1 GCA_013696235.1 Sporichthyaceae bacterium
GTTCAGCTCGACCAAGACGATCGACATGCACATGTCGTGGCTGCGCCGAAAGCTCGGCGACAGCGCGCACGACCCGCGGTACATCACGACGATCCGCGGCGTCGGGTTCCGCTTCGAGCGCACGTGATCGTCAGGGTCAGTACGGCGTGGTGGTGGTCCGCTCGAGCGCCTCGTCGGTCTCGGCCGGGTCGGGCAGCCGCGGGAACACCCACGTCCGGTACGCCCAGAAGCGGAACAACGTGCCGAACACCACCCCGACACCGTTCCCCGCGATGTTCTCGGCCAGCTGGCCCTCGTAGCCGAGGACGTACACACCGAAGCCGAGGCAGACCAGCTGGATCGCCAGGCCAGCACCGTTGACCAGGGCGAACATCACGTACTCGCGCCGGACGCCGTGGCGCCGGCGGTCGCGCCAGGTCCAGTACCGGTTGCCCGCGTAGGCGACCGTCACCGCGACCATCGTCGCCAGTGCCTTGGAGGTCAGCGGACCGAGCTCGACACCGAACCGCAGCAGGTTGAACAGGCCTACATCGACCACGTACGCGACCGCGCCGACCGTGCCGAACTTGCCGACCTCCTCGGCGAGCCCGGAAAGCCGCGTGCGCAGGGCGGTCACGGTCGGCACGCTCCAGTCGCTCGGCGTCGGCTTCGGTGGTTCGGCCGCGACAGCCTACGTCGACCGGTGCGCGGGGGTTGTCCGCGCGACGTGCCCGGCCTCGTACGCGTTGATCTCGGCCAGCAGCTCGCGCTTGCCGACACCGCTGCGGAAGGACGACCGCACGGCGGTCCGGGCCAGCTCGACCAGCCCGCGCTGATCGACGTCGAAGACGTCGTGGACCAGTTGGTACTCACCGCACAAGCTGGTGGCGAACATGCCTGGGTCGTCGGAGTTGAGCGTCACGGTCACGCCTGCGTCGCGCAGCGCGCGGAACGGGTGGTCCTCGATCCGGTCGACCGCCCGGGTCCGCAGGTTCGACGTCGGGCACACCTCGAGCGGGACACCGTGCTCGGCCAGGTGCGCCAGGAGCGCCGGGTCCCGGACCGACGAGATGCCGTGCCCGATGCGATCTGCGCCGAGGTCGTGCAGCGCCTCCCAGACCGTCGCCGGGCCGGTCGTCTCACCGGCGTGCGGGACGCTGGCCAGGCCGAGCGCCCGGGCTCGCCCGAACACCTCGGCGAACTGCGCCCGGCCGACGCCCTGCTCCGGGCCGCCGAGCCCGAAGCCGATGCTGCCGACGGGTGCGTGCTGCTCCACCCAGTCGATCGTGCGCAAGCCCGACGGCAGGCCCAGCTCACCGGGGATGTCGAAGATCCAGGCCAGCTCGACCCCGTGCTCGGCCAGCGCTCGCTCGCGTCCTCGCGTGTACGCGGCGGCGACGTCCTCGGCCGGGATGCCGACCACCAGGTGGCTGTCCGGCGTCGCGGTGACCTCGGCGTACCGGATCTGCTGGTCGGCCATGTCCGCGGCGATCCCGACGACGAGCGACTCGATGTCCGCGCCCGTACGGACGAGGGAGTTCACCGCGATGTAGACCTCGATGAAGTGCGCGAAGTCGGTGAACTCGTAGAACGCCCGGAGCGCCTCCTCGTCGCACGGCACCCCGGCGTCCGGGTGCCGGTTGGCGAGCTCGAGCACCGTCGGCACCGACGCCGACCCCACCAGGTGCACGTGCAGCTCCGCCTTCGGCAGCCCCGCGATGAACGTGTGGGCGTCGGAGGCCGTCGTCGTCACGGCAGCACACTCTCACCACCGCCGAATCGACGTCGAATGGTCACGAGCCGCTGATCTGAGTCGGCGGGGGACGCCGGAACTGCCCACTCGAAGGGGGATGGCTAGCATCGCGACCGTGGCTGCGGAGACCGGGACGGCCGTCCGGCTGGCCGCCGGCGCCGACGAGGTTGACCGGTCGACGGTGGTGGGAATGGTCGGCGGGGGACAGCTCGCGCGGATGTCCCAGCCGGCCGCGATCGGGCTCGGGATCACCCTGCGGGTGCTCGCCGAGCGGGCCGACGACTGCGCGGCCCAGGTCGTGCCGGGCACCATGGTCGGCGCGCACACCGATCTGACCGCGCTCAGCGCGTTCGCGCAGGGCTGTGACGTCCTCACGTTCGACCACGAGCACGTGCCGGCCGGCCACCTCGACGTGCTCGAGCGGAGTGGCCACACGATCCGTCCCGGCCGCGCCGCTCTCGTCCACGCGCAGGACAAGGCGGTCATGCGCGAGCGCCTGGCCGCGATCGGTGTCCCGGGTCCGGTGAGCCGGGTCGTACGGGATGCTCGCGACGCCTCGGCGTTCGCGGAGGAGGTCGGGTGGCCGCTCGTGCTCAAGACGCCGCGCGGGGGCTACGACGGCAAGGGAGTCCGGGTGGTCGAGGACGAGCGCGGCACCGCCGACGCGTTCGACCGGGCGACCGGGGTGCTGCTCGCCGAGGTGTACGTCGAGTTCACCCGTGAGCTCGCGGTGCTGGTGGCCCGGTCGCCGCTCGGTCAGGCGGTTGCCTACCCGGTCGTCGAGACGGTTCAGGTCGACAGGGTCTGCCATGAGGTGCTCGCGCCGGCGCCGGCCCTCGACGCGAGGACGGCGGTGGCGGCTCAGCACGCCGCGCTGAGCGTCGCGCACCAGCTCGGGGTGACCGGAGTGCTCGCCGTCGAGATGTTCCAGACCGCGGACGGCTTTTTCGTCAACGAGCTGGCGATGCGCCCGCACAACAGCGGGCACTGGACGATCGAAGGTGCGGTGACCAGCCAGTTCGAGCAGCACCTCCGAGCCGTCCTCGACCTGCCGCTCGGCTCGCCGCGGCTGGTCGCGCCGGCGGCGGTGATGGTGAACGTCCTCGGTGGCCGGCGCGCAGACCTCGGCACCGGGCTCGGCCACGTGCTCGCTCGCGACCCGGAGCTGCACGTGCACCTGTACGGCAAGGTGGTGCGACCGGGCCGGAAGGTCGGGCACGTCACCCTTCTCGGTGACGACGCGGGCGACCTGCGCGAACGCGCCTGCGAGGCCGCCGCATACCTGCAGGGAGACAGCGATGCTTGAGCGACCCGAGCCGGTCGTGCCGCTGGTCGGAGTGGTCATGGGCTCGGACTCCGACTGGCGCGTGATGGAGGCGGCCGCGGCCGCGCTCGAGGAGTTCGACGTGCCGTACGAGGTCGACGTGGTGTCCGCCCACCGGACGCCGCGGGAGATGATCGCGTACGGGACTGACGCCGCCGGCCGCGGGCTGGCGGTGATCATCGCCGGCGCCGGCGGGGCCGCGCACCTGCCCGGGATGCTCGCCGCGGTCACCCCGCTGCCGGTGATCGGCGTGCCCGTGCCGCTGGCCACGCTGGACGGGCTGGACTCGCTGCTCTCGATCGTGCAGATGCCCGCCGGCGTGCCGGTGGCGACGGTGGCCATCGGCGGCGCCCGGAACGCCGGCCTGCTCGCGGTCCGGATCCTGGCGACCCGCGATCGTGGGCTGCGCGCGAAGATGGAGGCGTTCCAGGCCGCGCTCGCGACCGAGGCCGGTGCCAAGGGCAGCCGGTTGCGCGGACGCGCGCGCGGGGACGAGCCTGACCGCGCACCAGGGAGGGAGTGAGCGATGGGCGACTTCGACCTGTTCCGGCTCTCGGCGGAGCACGAGGCGATCCGGGCAGCGGTCCGCGACCTCTGCGACGACAAGGTCGCTCCGTACGCGGCCGAGGTGGACGAGCGCAGCGAGTTCCCGCAGCAGGCCTACGACGCGCTGCGCGCCTCGGACTTCCACGCGCCGCACGTCCCCGAGGCGTACGGCGGTGCCGGCGCCGACGCGCTGGCCACCTGCATCGTGATCGAGGAGGTCGCCCGCGCCTGCGCCTCGTCCTCGCTCATCCCGGCGGTGAACAAGCTCGGCTCGCTGCCGATCATGATCGCCGGGTCGGCCGAGATCAAGGAGCGCTACCTCCCACCGCTGGCCCGCGGCGAGGCGATGTTCTCGTACGCGCTGTCCGAGCCCGAGGCCGGCAGCGATGCGGGCGGGATGCGCACGACGGCCGTGCGCGACGGCGACACCTATGTCCTGAACGGCGCCAAGCGCTGGATCACCAACGCCGGCGTCTCGGACTTCTACACCGTCATGGCGGTCACCGAGCCGGGAATCGGGACCAGGGGCATCTCGGCGTTCGTGGTCGAGTCCAACGACGCGGGTTTCTCGATCGGCGCGCTGGAGAAGAAGCTCGGGATCAAGGGCTCCCCGACCCGGGAGCTCTACTTCGACACCTGCCGGATCCCGGCCGACCGCCTGGTCGGAGCTGAGGGAACCGGTTTCCAGACCGCCATGGCGACGCTCGACCACACGCGCATCACGATCGCCGCGCAGGCGGTGGGCATCGCGCAGGGCGCCCTGGACTACGCGCTCGGCTACGTCAAGGAGCGCCAGCAGTTCGGCCAGGCGGTTGCTGAGTTCCAGGGCGTCCAGTTCATGTTGGCCGACATGGGGATGAAGCTCGAGGCGGCCAGGTCCCTGACGTACGTCGCCGCGGCGAAGTCCGAGCGCGGCGACGCCGATCTGACGTACTTCGGTGCCGCGGCGAAGTGCCTCTCGTCCGACGTCGCCATGGAGATCACCACCGACGCGGTCCAGCTGCTCGGCGGCTACGGCTACGTCAAGGACTACCCGGTCGAGCGGATGATGCGCGACGCCAAGATCACCCAGATCTACGAGGGCACGAACCAGGTCCAGCGGATCGTCATGGCCCGACAGCTGCTGCGCGGGTAGACCGCCGCGAACCCGGGTGTACACCGGGCCCCCAACCGATGAGAACAGGTGATCGGTCATGGCTCGACGACGCATGGCGGTCTTTCGGATGCTCACGGCAGTCCCGGTTGTCGCGCTGCTCGCGGCCGCCGTGCCGCCGAGTGCCGCCGCGGCGGAGGATCTGGCGTCCGAAGCCCGCGAGGCAACTCTCCGGGCGCGCCGTTCGTCGTGATACTTGTCCGGGCCCGGACGAGTATCAGGGCCTGCGCTCGATGACGAGTTGCGCGACGACCCGAGGAGGACCGTGCCGGCGACCACCACGTACGGCCGTCCGGTCGGTCGCGGAGACCCGGCCTTCCGCAAGGCGATGACGTTCGTCGCGATGACGGTCGTGGTGCCTGGCACGGCGCACCTCGCCGCCGGCCGGCGCCGCCTCGGCCGGTTCCTGATCCGGGCTTGGCTCACCCTGGTCGGGCTGGCGCTCGTCACCGCCATGATCTTCCTGCTCGACCAGGGTTTCCTGATCAGGCTGTCGACGGAGTCGTGGCTGCTCACCCTGCTGCGGTGGGGTGCGGTCGTCGTCGGTGTCGGGTGGGCGCTGGCCGTGCTCCACGCGTACGTCCTGGCACACCCGCCGGCGATCGAGCGGAGCCGCCGTCTGGTCGCCACCGGCATCGCCCTGCTCGCCGCCGGCGCGATCCTGGGGCCGACGATCTTCGTGTCGAACGTCATCGACGGCCAGCGCAGCCTGATCTCGATCTTTCCCGAGGGAAGCGCGGACCTCGGCGACCGGGTGAACATCCTCCTGCTGGGCGGTGACGCGGGCGCTGACCGGTTCGGGTTGCGCCCGGACAGCATCAACGTGGCGAGCGTGGAAGTCTCGACCGGGCGACCGGTGCTGTTCAGCCTGCCGCGCAACATGCAACGCGCCCCGTTCGAGTCGGGCACGCCGTTGGCGGAGGAGTTCCCGAACGGGTACGTGTGCGAGGACGGCGGCTGCATGCTCAACGGCATCTACACGTACGCGATCGACCGCCCGGAGCTGTTCCCGGCCGGCGCCTCGGACACCGAGCGCGGGACGCTCGCGATGAAGAACGTCGTGGGGGCCACCCTCGGCCTCGACATCGACTTCTACGTGATCGTCGACCTGCAGGGTTTCGAGGGCATCGTGGACGCGCTCGGCGGCGTGCAGATCGACGTGACGGAGCGGGTCCCGATCGGCGGCAACGCCGACGACCCGAGCGCGCCGGTCGAGGGGTACATCGAGCCGGGTGTCCAGGTGCTCGACGGGCACGAGGCGCTCTGGTACTCGCGGTCCCGCACGAACACGAGCGACTACGACCGGATGTCGCGCCAGCGCTGCGTCCTCGGCGCGATCCTCAACCAGGCGGACCCGGCGAACGTGCTGCTCAACTACACCGAGCTGGCCGCGTCGGCCGAGGCGACCCTGGCCACCGACATCCCGCAGGGGTCCCTGAACGCCCTCGTGCAGGTCGGTCTGCTGGCGAAGTCGCAGTCGATCACCAGCGTGCAGTTCGTCCCGCCGCTGATCCCGGACACCGCCGACCCGGACTTCCAGCTGATCCGCGCCAGCGTCGAGCAGGCGATCGAGGCATCGGAGGAAGCACCCGACCCGGCCGAGACTGGTGCCGCACCGCCGCCGGCCGACGGCGGCGAGGAGCCTCCGCCGGACCCTGGCGACCCAGACGCGCCGCCCGCCGCGCCGGTCCCGGTGGCCGACGTCTGCTCGTACGGCTGACCACCCGATCAGGGGCTGGGAGCGCGAGACGCCTCGATCGCAGCGCGGCGGGCGAGCCTGGCCTGGCGGCGGATCAGCGCCTCGTTGAAGCGGCGCTCCTCCGCCGGCGTCCCGGGTTCGACGCCGGGGACGGGCCGTGGGCGCTCGTGCTCGTCGATCCCGACGAACGCGAGGTACGCCGAGGCGACGTGATGGGTCGCCTCGACCCGGTCCCACGGCTCGGCGGTGACCCGCACGCCGACCTCCATCGACGTGCGCCCGGTCCAGTTGACCTGCGCCTCGCAGGTGACCAGGTCGCCCACGTGCACGCTGACCAGGAAGACCATCTCGTCCATCGCGACCGTGACGGCGGCGCCGCCTGAGTGCCGGGCCGCGGCCGCCCCCGCGGCGTCGTCGACCATCTTCATGATCACGCCACCGTGGACGTTGCCGTAGAGGTTGACGTCGAGGGCGTCCATGATCCGCGCGAGCCGGATCCGCGAGGCGGCCGCCGGGACCGGTGACAGCCCCGCTGACGGTCCTTGGGACAGTCCCGGCGTAGTCACGGCATTTCGGCCGTGACCTGCATGACGGTCGGTTCTGACGGCACCAGGATCTCCGGCCCGGTGGCCGTCCGGACGTCGTCGACGGTGACGCCGGGCGCGAGCTCGCGCAGCACGAGCCCGTCGGCGGTGACGTCGAGCACCGCGAGGTCGGTGATGATCCGGTGCACGACCGCCTTGCCGGTGAGCGGCAGCGTGCACTCCTCGACGATCTTGTGCGACCCGTCCTTGGCGACATGCTCCATGGTCACCACGACCCGCTTGGCTCCATGGACCAGGTCCATCGCGCCGCCCATGCCCTTGACCATCTTCCCGGGGATCATCCAGTTCGCCAGGTCGCCCGTCCGCGACACCTGCATCGCCCCGAGGATCGCCGCGTCGATGTGGCCGCCACGGATCATGCCGAAGCTGGTCGCCGAGTCGAAGAACACCGCGCCGCGCTGCAGCGTCACGGTCTCCTTCCCGGCGTTGATCAGGTCCGGGTCCTCGTCACCTTCGTACGGGTACGGGCCGACGCCGAGGATGCCGTTCTCGCTCTGCAGGACGACGTGGACGCCGGCGGGCAGGTAGTTCGGCACGAGCGTCGGCAGCCCGATTCCGAGGTTGACGTACTGCCCGTCCTCGAGCTCCATCGCGGCCCGTGCAGCGAGCTGCTCGCGGGTAAGCGTCATGGCGCCACCGCCCGGCGGACCGTCCGTCGCTCGATCCGCTTCTCGACGTCCGGCCCCACGTCGACCACGCGCTGGACGTAGATCCCGGGGAGGTGGATCTCGTCCGGGTGCAGGTCACCGGGCTCCACCAGCTCCTCCACCTCGGCGATCGTGATCTTCCCGGCCATGGCGCAGAGCGGGTTGAAGTTCCGGGCGGAGAGGTTGAAGACGAGGTTGCCGTGCCGGTCCCCGCGGGCAGCGTGCACGAGCCCGAAGTCGCAGATGATCGCCTCCTCCAGCACGTACTCGCGCCCGTCGTAGACTCGCGTGTCCTTTCTCGGCGAGGCGAGGGCGACCGACCCGTCCGGCGCATACCGCCACGGCAGCCCGCCGTCCGCGACCTGGGTGCCGCCGCCGGTCGCCGTGTAGAACGCCGGGATGCCGCACCCGCCGGCCCGCAGCCGCTCGGCGAGCGTGCCCTGCGGCGTGAGCTCGACCTCGAGCTCGCCGGAGAGGAACTGCCTGGCGAACTCCTTGTTCTCCCCGACGTACGAGGAGGTCATTCGCCCGATCCGGTGGTCGGCCAGCAGGATGCCGAGCCCCCAGTCGTCCACGCCGCAGTTGTTGGAGACCGCCGACAGGTCGGTCGTGCCCTGCGCGTGCAGCGCCGCGATCAGCGCGCTCGGGATCCCGCACAGGCCGAACCCGCCGACCGCGAGGCTGGCCCCGTCGGGGATGTCAGCGACGGCGTCCGCCGCGCTCCCGACCACCTTGTCCATGATCTGCACCTCACTCCCC
>JACCYY010000277.1 GCA_013696235.1 Sporichthyaceae bacterium
GTTCCTGGGCGACGACGCGGCTGAGGTTTGCGTCGCGGTCGCGGTGTGCGTGGAGCGCCTCGATGACCGGCGTGCGAGCAACCTTCGCCACAGCGGCTGGCGAGCCGTCGTCCTCGGCCTCCAGGTACAGGCGCTCGAACCAGGCTTGGTGGTAGTCGCGCCGCCCAGCACTGTCGCTCAGCTCGTAGGCGCGGCCACATCGGTCCGCCAGGATTAACACGACGTGGAGCGTGGCCTCATGGGTCTCCTCCGACGCCGACAGCCGCGCCAGCGCCGTCTCGGCAGCCAGGAGTTGGTCTGAAAGAGCCTGCTGCTTCTCGCCGGCGATGTCCTGCGGCACGACCCCTTCCATCGCCTTCTCAGCCCACTTGTAGCGCTCACGCCGGATGCTCGCGATGCGCTCGTTGAGACGGCCGCGCTCGTCCTTGCTGCCCTGGGGTTGGTGAGGCAGTCACTAGAGCGGCAACTGAACGGAGGATCGACTCCCTCCGGAGATGCGTGAGTCGACCAGGCGATCGCCCGCACACAAACTTCTGCGAAATGGGAGCCCGGTGGGTTTTGGGGATGACTAGAATCGTTCCCACGGCGCCCGAAGCCTGACGTCCGTTCTCTTCAATGCTTGGCGCACCGTCTCGTCATCACAGCCATACCGCTCAGCCAGCCGCTGGCAGGATCAACCTTCAACGTAGAGCTGTGCGACCTCGACGACTCGCTCCGGTGGGATGCCCAGCCGACGTAGCTTGACGCCAGCTCGCCGTAGATGCTCGGCCACCGTCGTGCGGTGCAGCTGCCACCGCGCTGCCAGGCCTTCATGCTGTCGCCAGCCTCATACTCCGCCGCGAGCTGAGCCATCTGCTCGGGTGTCAACCGACGCTGCGCCTGTCGCTGCCGAACGTGCTTGGTCTGTGTGCGACGCTTCAGCAGGTCAGGCAGACCAGCAGCTAAGTGCTCGACCTGGGTCGAGAACTTAGACGGAGTTCCTGTTAGGGCCACCAATAGAACACTTGTTCGAAAAATTACACAGAGGTGATTCTGTTCCGGTCGCTAGTCCGTTCGCTCAGGACACCTAAAGTCCAACGTTCGAAACATTGAATCCAATACACGAAAGCCTGGGCGTAGACGCTCGGGCTTCTTTTGGATATTTGTCCGTTGACCAGGAGGGGTAATCTATAAGTACAACTGCCCCGGCAAGAAAGCCCGAGTTAGTAGACGTCACATCTCGGTCAAGCCTGTTTACCTGGAACAGATCGACAGCAAGCGTCTCGCCAAGGCCCTGATCAGTTCGGTGCTCCGCGACAAGGACAAGTCCTCGTGCTTGCTGTTTAGGATCAAAATGGGGAGAATGGGGTACATATGAGTGACTTTGATGGCCCATCCAAATCTGAGCTACCGCTCGGCTCCCCATTTGCTTCAGAGCTAGACAGTCAGCTCAGTCCGGATGAAGTTGACCTCCTTCGTGGCGTACTTACGGTGGTGGTGACCGGCGTTCCAGGCTCTGGGAAGACAACGCTTGGGCGTGCGCTCGCCCAAGCATTGGACGCGCGGTTCTTCAGTTTGGACGCGATCAAGGAGAGCCTCTTCGAGACCTCTGGCGGCACCTTCTACGGCACGACCTTACGGTTGGCTGCTGAGGCGCAGCTCGGCGCTGACCTCGCTGCCACGACCGGGCCCACAGTTGTCGACATCTGGATCCAGCCTGGCCGTGACACCGCGAGAGTCGCGGTGCTTCTCGCCAGCATCAGTTCGCGCATGGTCGAGGTCCTGTGTCGGGTGCCGGCCGAGGTCGCAGTGGATCGATACAGTCAACGATCACGCTCTGGCCCGCACAAGCCACCAGATGAAGAAACATTGCAGCGCATCCGTGATGCTTCTGCCGAGTTGGGGCCTACTGGCGTAGGGCCTTGCATCGAGATCGACACCTCGGCTCCTGTCGACGTCGACACATTGGCCGCGAGCCTGCGGGATGCGCACTATCGATAATCCACGCGTATAATGGACTACCTATGAGTACGGATGAAGTAGGTGACCCTTTCCTGGTGTTGGTTACAGGCCATGCCGCCGCCGGAAAGACGACAATTGCCGAAAGTTGGCAGAGGAACTCGATGCACTCTGGATCAACCGCGACCGGATACATGAGATGGTCTACTCGGGCTGGGAGCCTCATCACCCGGCCCTGAGCTCGGAGACGTACGATCCCCAAGTGGGGGAGTCCGTGTTCTTCGAGGGAGCCGTCGTTTGGAACATCTTCCTTTGGACGCTCCAGAAGGTCAGCGCTCGGGTCCCGGTCGTGGCGGATACGCCTTTCAACCACGACTGGAATAGGTCAATGTTCGAGGAAACCGCCCAGACGATCTGCGTACCAATCATCGAGGTTGCTCTCGGCGGCATGGGCGATGTTTTGTTGCAGCGCGTCCGAGTCCGTGCCGCCAGCGGTGAAGTGCACGTCAAGGCGAAGTTCAGCGTCAACCCTGCCCGCTACACCCAGCCATACCACCCTGTGCTGCCGGAGGACCGTGCTATTACAGTCATACCAACGCTCAACAGGACTGGAGGTGACTACGAGCGCATCAGAGAGCTAAATAACACCCTTGCGGCGGAGAAGTGCTGCAATCTCAACCTGTAGTTCATTCTCCGTAGCCTCCGGCCCAACCAGCATGCATTTTCCCATTGAGCTTCTGGAATACTATCTTCTGACTCGCTCTCGCCTCTGCCAAATCGAGATTGATTCGTCGTACGCTAGTGGAGCGGGTCAGCCACGCTCCCATGACCGTCGCATATTCAACCCTGCCTGCTTAAGATGGGTCCGCACCGTCTCCGCATCACAGCAGTAGCGCTCGGCCAGCCGCTGGAGTGACCAGCCCTCGGTGTACAGCCTGACGCCCTCGCGCAGCTGCTCCTCCGACAAGCCTTGCCGCCGGAGTTGAACACCGGCATGGCGGAGATGCCCGGCCACGGTCGAGCGGTGCAGCGCCCACCTCGCCGCCAAAGCCTTCATGCTGTCGCCGGCCCGATACTCTTCGACCAGTTGACCAACCTGCTCTGATGTCAGGCGGCGTTGCGCCTGGCGCAGCCGGCTCGGCTCGGCTGCCGCAGGGCTCGGACTCGCCAGCAGTACGTGCAGGCCAGCCGCCAGGCGTTCGACCCGAGCAGAGAACTTGGAGGGGCTTCCTGTTAGGGCCACCCTGACGGTGTCGACGTCACGCTGATCGGACCGACCCAGCAAGCCCAGAAGGTGTCCGGCGGTCCCGATGGCGGCCGCAACCTGGCGTCCCGGCTGAGCTCGTGCCGGCGCGAAGACTCAGGTCGTCGGAGCGCCGCTGGACCCCGCAGGCCGCTCCGAGACCTCCCGAGCACGCAAGCGCCAGGCGGCGATCGCTATGCCGAGGAGAACCGGTACGAGCAGGTTCGCCGGATGCAACGACCAGCTCGTGACGAAGGGAATGATGGCGAGTCCGACGGCGCCTCCGGCCGCCAGTCCGCCGAGCAGGATGGCCGGCTGCCCAGCCCTGCTCGCGGCTCGAGCGGCGACCGACCCGACCACGGCGGCGAGGACACCCAGCACGATGCCGACGACAGACGAGAGGAAGAAGGCGGCGATCTGGAAGCCGTACACCAGATCACTGCTCGTCGCCATGTCCACGATCGCGAGACCGATGTAGGTCAGCAGGCCGGCCAGGCCACCCACCAACGCACCCTCGATCGCTGCCCACCCGAGGGACCACACGCTCCGTCGTTGAGTCACGGTTGATTCTCGCAGCCCGTCCCTGGGACGAGGGGACACCGGCCGGGTCGGCGGCGTCGGACCAGTTACCAGCCGTTCTTCTGGGCGCGGGCCTCGTAGAGCAGGACCGAGGCCGAGATCGCGACGTTGAGGGAGTCGGCGGCACCGAGCATCGGGACGGACACCCGGTCGAACCCGTGCTCGTAGAACGGGCGCGAGATCCCGTACCGCTCGTTGCCGAGCACGATCGCGGTCCGGCCGCCGTAGGGGACCTCGCGGTACGGCCTGGCCTGGTCGGTGTCGGCCAGGTAGACCGTGAAGTCCCGCTCGCGGAGCCACCGCACGACGTCGTCGGGCTGCTCGATCTCGATGGACGGCACGGTCAGCACCGTGCCGTGGCTGCCGCGGAAGACTTTCGGGTGGGTCAGCCGCGTCCGTCGGTTGGTCAGCACGAGCGCGTCGGCCGCGCACGCGTCCATGGAGCGGATCAGCGTCCCGAGGTTGCCGGGGATCTCGATCGCGTCCGCGACGAGGACGAGCGCGTCGTCGCCGAGGGCGAGGGTCTCCGCGTCCCAGGTGGGCAGCTCGGCGACCGAGACCAGACCGTCGGGCTTGTCCCGCTCGGTGATCCGCTCGAGCGTCCGCGGTGAGATCCGGTACGACGATCGGGCTCGGGACGCGATCGTCGCGGCCCGGGCTCGTGCTTCGTCCGAGTAGCTTGCCTCCGGGCACCAGAGGAACACGTCGATCGAGGCGTCCGCGGCCAGCACGGCGTCGTTCGCCCAGATGCCTTCGGCGACGAACCGCCTGGCCCGGTTGGACGACGCGTTCTTCTGCAGGTCGACGATCTGCTTGATGCGTGGGTGCGAGGCACCGATCTGCTGGAGCTCGATCACGGCAGCGCCGGCTAGATCCACACAGAGAACCACATGCGCGCGGAGTACCCGTCGTACGGGATCCACTCACCGGTGAAGACCGGGTAGAGGTACCCGGTGTTGACGACCACCAGCAGCACGTAGGCGCCCACCATCGCCGCGCCCCACCTCCGTCGACGTCGATCAGCACCCGGCGGGCCGAGCACGTAGCCCAGCACGAGGGTGATCGCGAGGACCAGGAACGGGACGATCGCGACCGCGTAGAACGCGAAGATCGGCCGGTCCGACCAGCGCAGCCAGGGCAGCCAGGTCGATGCGACGAGCACGAGGATGGCCGCCGCGCGCCAGTCGCGCCGACCGAGCCAGAGCACGAGCAGGACCACCAGCGCGATGCACCCGGCCCACCAGATCGCCGGGGTACCCAGACCAACCACGTCGCGGGCGCACCGAGCCGCGCCGCAGGTCACCTCCGGGGTGCCGTTGACACCGGTGGGCGCAGGGGAGGAGCTCGCCGTGTAGTCGCTGAACTCGAACTGCGTGGGCCGCCCGAGGTAGAGCCAGCGCCATGCCGTCGCCGCGTACGGGTGCGGGTTGTCGGTCAGGTTCAGGCTGTTGTGGAAGCCGAACGCCGCGGAGTGGTAGTGCCAGAGGCTGCGCAGGGCGTCTGGTGCGAGCCAGGCGAGCGAGTCGGGCAGCTGCCAGCGCATCGCACCGAAGAACGACACGACCGGGTTCCCCTGGCCGGCTGCCCATTGCCGGTCGTGGGAGCGCTCCGCCAGGAACCACCCGGTCCAGGACACGAGGTACGAACCGAGGGCGACGACCACCATCGACGCGAACGCCGGGATGCCGTCGTAGATGATGCCGGCGCTGTAGGGGCGACGCAGCCCGAGAGCCTTGCGCGCGGCGATGTCCCAGGCCACGACGAGCAGACCGCATGCGGCGAGCACGAACAGCCCGCTCCACTTCGTCGCGATCGCGAGGCCGAAGCACACGCCGGCGGCGATCCGCCACCAGCGCACCCCGATTCGTGGTCCGCCCGGGGTGAGCGAGCCAGCCGCCCGTGCCGCCTCGTACCGCTCGACCAGCCGGAGCCGGCCGTGGTCGCGGTCCTTCAGCACGCACCCCACCGCCGCGATCAGCCAGAACGCGAGCAGGCCGTCCAGAAGAGCGGTGCGGCTCATCACGATGGCCAGGCCGTCGAGGGCGAGCAGGAAACCGGCCACCACCCCGAGCAGCGTGGAGCGGAAGAGCCGGCGCGCGATGAGGGTGAGCATCAGGACGGACAGGGTCCCGGCGAGCGCGACGCCGAACCGCCAGCCGAACGGCGTGAGGCCGAAGAGGCCCTCGCCGAAGGCGATCATCCATTTGCCCATCGGTGGGTGCACGACGTACGAGTCGCCGAGCTCGAAGATGTCGGTGCGCCCGGCCAGGATCTGGGCGTCGATCGGCGTCTCGCCGTCGGGCGGGTCGACCACCGCGCGCTCGTACCCGAACTTCAGCAGCGAGTAGGAGTCCTTGACGTAGTAGGTCTCGTCGAAGACGACCTGCGGCGGGTTGCCGAGGTTCCAGAAGCGCAGGACCGCAGCGACCGCCGAGACACCGAGCGCCCACAACCACGCGGCGGCGCGATCGGTCGGCATCGCCGGGACCAGCCGGTCCCGAAGTGTCGGGCGCTCGTCGACATCGTCGGGTTCCAGGTCCGCGACGGCGCCCGGCTCCGGGCGCGCGGCTGCGATCGCCTCGCTCGTCGTCACGCCGCACATCGTACGGAGTGCAGGCTCGTCGCCCGTGAGCGACGGCACGGCGAACGACCGGGGAGGATGGGTCCCGTGGCGGGAGACGGGTCGAAATTCAGCGGCACGCTCGTGCTCGCCGCGACACCGATCGGGTCGGTCGAGGATGCCTCGCCGCGGCTTCGCGCCGAGCTCTCCGGCGCCGACGTGGTCGCCGCGGAGGACACGCGCCGGCTGCGCCGGCTGGCCGGCGCGCTCGACCTCGCGATCCGTGGCCGGGTCGTCTCCTACTACGAGGCCAACGAGGTCGCGCGGACCAGTGAGCTGCTCGAGGCGCTGCTCGGCGGCGCGCGCGTGGTGCTCGTCACCGACGCGGGGATGCCGAGCGTCTCCGACCCCGGCTACCGCCTGGTCGCCGCGGCCGTCGAGGCCGATGTCGTGGTGACCGTCGTGCCCGGACCCTCGGCGGTGCTCGCGGCGCTCGCGGTCTCGGGACTCCCGGTGGACCGGTTCTGCTTCGAGGGCTTCCTGCCGCGCAAGGCGGGCGAGCGGACTCGAAGGCTCCACGAGCTGGCGACCGAGCCGCGCACCATGGTGTTCTTCGAGGCACCGCACCGGCTGGACGAGACGCTCGGCTCGATCGCCCTCGCGTTCGGCGCCGAGCGGCCGGCCGCGGTCTGCCGCGAGCTGACCAAGACGTACGAGGAGGTCCGCCGGGGGTCGGTGCGCGAGCTCCAGGAGTGGGCTGCACTCGGAGTTCGCGGCGAGATCACCCTCGTCGTCGCCGGTGCACCGCCGCTCGACCCGGCTGAGCTCACCAGCGCAGATCTGATCGGTGCGGTACGCGTCCGCGAGGAGGCCGGTCTGAGCCGCAGGGACGCGATCGCCGGTGCGGCTCTCGACCTCGGCGTGCCGAAGCGCGTGGTGTTCGACGCCGTGGTCGCCGCCAAGCCCGGGCGCGCTGCGCGCTGACGCTCACCGCGATCTGCGACGCGCTCGGCTGCCAGCCGGGCGACCTGTTCTCCGTGCCCTCGGGAACGGGGCGCGCGGAGGGCTCCGCCGGGGTCGATCACCTCCGGGCGGCGCGCTCCACGGGTCGGCTCAGCGGGTCAGCCGGCGAGCAGGTCGTCGAGCTTCTCGTAGCCCTGAACCACTCCGGACTCCATGCCGCTGGCGAGCATGGCGTCCCGCGCCTCGATCGACTCCACGATCGACTGGCCGCGCAGCCGGGTGCGACCGCTGCCGAGGTCCTCGAGCGTGAGGATCTCCAGGCTCACCGCGTCCGGCCAGCCGTCGAAGCCGAACGTCTGCACGATCCGCTCGTTCGGCCGCACCTCGTGGAACGAGCCGTAGAAGCCGAACTCCTCGTCGCCGCGGCCGTGCACGTAGCGGTAGCTGCCGCCCGTACGGGCGTCCCACTGCTCGACCCGCATGTCGATGTCGCGGGGACCGATCCACTGGGTGAACAGATCGCGGTCGACGTGCGCCCGGAACACCTGCTCCGGCGGGGCGTCGAACTCGCGGACGATCTCGACGATCGGGAGGTCCGGGACCGCGCTGATCGTCGTCTCGGGGTGTGTGGTGCTGGTCATGACGCTGCTCCTTCGCTGCTGCTGGACTGGGTTGTCCCGGCCTGAGTTGTCCCGGCCTGAGTTGTCCCGGGGCCGTCTTCGGTCATTGCCGCCAGCACCGCATCCAAGCGCTGGTAGCGCTCCTCCGCCTGCCGGCGATAGCGCTCGATCCACTTGGTCATCAGGTCGAACACCTGCGCTTCCAGATGCACCGGGCGGCGTTGCGCCTCCCGGCTGCGGCTGACCAGGCCGGCCGCCTCGAGCACCTTGAGGTGCTTCGAGACCGCCTGCAGGCTGACGTCGTACGGCGCGGCCAGCTGGTTGACGGTCGCGTCGTCGACCGCCAGCCGGGCGACCATGTCGCGCCGCGTCGGGTCGGCCAGCGCGGAGAACACTCTGGAGAGCTGGTCTGCCGCCACCGTCGTCCTCCTAGCTCAACCGATTGGTTGAGCACGACCGTAGGACCGGACTGCTTCCTTGTCAACCTTTCGGTTGAAGAAATCGGCACGTTGCCTGACCGGTCGGGTAGTCGGCCCGCGATGATGGCCGGATGGCGGGTTGGGAGTGCCCGGACTGCGGGCGGCGGTTCGCCCGGCGCGGGCAGGGACACGAGTGCTCACCGGCGATGTTGCTCGATGAGTACTTCTCCACCGGCCCGGAGCGCGAGCGGCCGATCTTCGACGCGGTCATGGCGGAGCTCGACGACGCCGGCATCGGCCCGATCCACGTCGAGCCGCTGGCCGTCGGCATCTTCCTCAAGCGGGCACAGACGTTCGCCCAGCTTCGACCGATGCAGCGATGGGTGGCGTTGTCCTTTTCGCTCGGCCGTCAGGTCGACCACCCGTTGATCACGCGCAAGGTGACCGCGTACAGCGGCCGCTACTACCACGTGGTCAACCTGCGCAGCCGGGACGACCTCGACGACCAGATCGTCGGCTGGCTCGCCGAGGCATATGACGCCGCTCCCGGCTGACGCTCAGCCGGGTCGGCGGACCGGACCCGAATGGCCGCCTGAAGCGGAGATCTCGAGTACCTGCACCGGTTGCGCGCCGCAGCATGCCTCCGGTCGGACGAGATCGCCCACGCGGCACTGGCACGCGACGGCGTCGACGTCGAGTACGTGACCTGCCGGCTGTACCGATAGGCGACGACGACGAGCGCTTCCCGATCATGCCCTCCGGACACACCGGGACGGTACAGACCGATTGAGGCTATGAACCTGCTGATCAAGAAGATCAAGCGAGGGGCACGGGTTCCGCAACTCGACAACTACCGGCTCTAAACCCATGCGCGGCACGGCGCGTGCGCTCCATAGGATCGAACGCATGGCGGGCGACGGGAGTGACGAGAAGGCCTACTACGTCACCACGCCGATCTACTACGTGAACGACCGCCCGCACATCGGTCACGCGTACACGACGATCGCCGGGGACGTCCTGACCCGGTGGCACCGGCAGCGCGGCGAGGACGTCTGGTACCTCACCGGCACGGACGAGCACGGCGAGAAGGTGCTCCGCAGCGCCGAGGCGCAGGGGGTCAGCCCGCAGGTGTGGACCGACCGGCTC
>JACCYY010000283.1 GCA_013696235.1 Sporichthyaceae bacterium
GGTACTCGTACACCCGCCGGACGACGTCCTTCAGGTAGGCGACGCCGACCACGTCGTCCTCGCCGTCACCGACGACCGGGATCCGGCTGAAACCGCTACGAAGCGCCAGCGACATGAACTGGCGCAGCGTCTTGGTCTGCTCGAGGAAGACCATGTCCGTTCGCGGCACCATGACCTCGCGCGACAGCGTGTCGCCGAGCTCGAAGACGGAGTGGATCATCTGGCGCTCGCCGGACTCGATCAGGCGGCTGGCCTCGGCCAGGTCGACCAGCTCCCGTAGCTCGGCCTCAGACCCGAACGGCCCTTCGGGGAAGCCCTTGCCCGGCGTGATCGCGTTGCCGACGATGATCAGCAGCCTGGCGATCGGGCCGACGACCCGCGTCATCGCGCGGATGAACCCCGATCCGGCGAGGGCGACCGAGTCCGCGTGCTGGCGGCCCAACGTGCGCGGTCCGACCCCGACGACCACGTACGAGACGACGAGCATCACACCGGCGGCGACGACGACACCGAGCGTCGTCGGCAGCAGGCTGAGGCAGACCACCGTGACCAGCACTGCCGCGGACATCTCGCAGGCGATCCGGACGAACAGCGCGGTGCTGAGGTACGGTGCCGGGTCGTCGAGCAGCCGACGCAGCCTGGGTGCCCGACGCCGGCCGGACCGGACGAGCTCGTCGGCGCGCACCTTCGAGAATGCGGTGAGTGCGGCCTCGATGCTCGCCAGCACGCCGGCCAGCACGACCAGCACGATCGCCAGGACGACGAGCCAGGCGTTGTCGGTGGTCATCTCGCGTCACCGGAGAGCGGCGGCACGAGTCTCGGCGGGGGCGGGGGCCGGCGCCACTCCGCGAGGAGCGTTTCCTGCAGCCCGAACATCTCGCGTTTCTCCTCCGGCTCGGCGTGGTCATAGCCGAGGAGGTGGAGGATCCCGTGCGTGCAGAGCAGGTCGAGCTCCTGCTCCATGGTTCGCCGGTGCTCGACCGCCTGCGTCGCTGCCACCGCTGGGCAGAGCACGACGTCGCCGAGGAGGCCCGGGTCGGGCTCGCTGCGATCCTGTGGCGGACGCATCTCGTCCATCGGGAAGGCCAGCACGTCGGTAGGTCCTGGTTCGCCCAGCCAGTGCTCGTGCAGCGCGCTCATGGCGTCGACGCCGACGAGCGCGATCGAGAGCTCGGCCTGCGGGTGGATGCCCATCCGGTCGAGCACGTGCCGGGCGAGCGCGACGAGCGCGCGCTCGTCGACCGGTGCGCCCGACTCGTTGGCGACCTCGATGCTCATCGGCGGGCCCGTGAGCGCGCCGGCGACGCGTCACGGCGGCTGCCCCGCCCGGCCGTCGCCGGCTGGACCTGGGTCGCGTCCCACCTGCCGTACGCGTCGACGATGTGACCGACGAGCCGGTGCCGGACGACGTCGACGCTCTGCAGATGGCAGAACTGGACGTCGGCGAGGTCGTCCAAGATCTCCTGGACCACCTGCAGCCCGCTGCGGGTCTCGGTCGGCAGGTCGATCTGGGTCACGTCACCGGTGACCACCACTCTCGAGCCGAAGCCCAGGCGGGTGAGGAACATCTTCATCTGCTCTGCCGAGGTGTTCTGCGCCTCGTCCAGGATGATGAACGCGTCGTTGAGCGTGCGCCCGCGCATGTACGCGAGAGGGGCCACCTCGATCGTGCCCTGCGTCATGAGCCGGGGGATCGTGTCCGGGTCAAGCATGTCGTGCAGCGCGTCGTAGAGCGGCCGCAGGTACGGATCGATCTTCTCGTACAGCGTGCCGGGCAGGAATCCGAGCCGCTCCCCAGCCTCGACCGCCGGACGGGTCAAGATGATGCGGCGCACCTGCTTGGCCTGCAGCGCCTGCACTGCCTTGGCGACCGCGAGATAGGTCTTGCCCGTGCCGGCCGGTCCGATGCCGAACACGATCGTGTGGGTGTCGATCGCGTCGACGTAGCGCTTCTGGTTCAGCGTCTTCGGCCGGATGGTGCGCCCGCGACTGGACAGGATGTCGAGCGTCAGCACGTCCGCCGGCCGCTCGGTGGTGCTGGTCCGGAGCATGCCCGCGACTCGGCCGACGGTCTCCGGCGCAAGGCTCTGGCCCGTACGGATGACGGTCACGAGCTCGTCGATCATGCGCTCGGCCAGCGCCACCTCGTCCGGTCCGCCGCTGAGAGTGATCTCGTTGCCTCGGACGTGGATGTCGGCCTCGACGGCCGCCTCCACCGCGCGGAGGATCTCGTCGGCCGATCCGAGAAGGCTCACCATCGGGATGCTGGTGGGGATGACGATCTTGTGCTGGGTGCCTGGTGCGTCCCCAGGGTCGGCTTGCTCGCTGCGCTCGGACATACGTCGACCTCGTCGAGGTCTTCTCTCGCCCGTCCTTCCGGTCTCGGCGTGTGACCGCACAATGCTAGGCGATCAGACCGCACCACCACGGGTCGAGTTCCGCGCGCTGCCCGGTCCCGGGATCACCAGCGCGAACGGCTCAGTCGATCCTCAGCCGGGTGGCCACCGCATCGGCCGCCCGCCGAGCACGTGACCATGTACGTGGAACACCGACTGCCCGGCGCCCGCGCCGGTGTTGAACACGAGTCGATGCCCGCCGGCCGAAGCGTCGGCGAGGCCCTCGTCGGCCGCTACTCGAGCGGCGAGCGCGACCAGGTCGGCAAGGGCGGCCGGGTCGGCGCGGGCGAGCGCGCCGACGTCGGTGTGGTGGTCGCGGGTGATCACCAGCACGTGGGTGGGCGCCTGCGGGTTGAGATCGCGGAACGCCAGTGCGCGGTCGGACTCCGCGACGACGATCGCCGGGATCTCCCCGCCGACGATCTTGCAGAACACGCAGCTCTCCGGATCGGCCATGCCGCCCAACGTATCTGCCGGCCCGGATCGGTCGTGGTAAACCGATCCACCCCGGTCTGCGTCTTCCTCCACAACGTCTTCTCGCAGGGGGTTCTCATGAGCACGTCCGCCGCAACGGCGTCCAGGTCGCACCGCCGACGCTGGGCTCCGGCCCCGGTCGCGTTCGGGGCGGCGGCGGCATGCGCCGTCACCCTCCTGCTCCCCGGGACGGCCGTGGCCGACGACGGTGCCACCGGTGATCGGGCCCGCCGGGCGCTGCCGGTCTACTACGTGGGTTCCTACCTCGTCGGTGAGACCGAGCCGGGCGAGCCGCTCGACCGGCTCTACCGGGAGTTCCACCCGACGCGGACCGTCGACAGGCCGGCAGTCTGGGTGAAGAAGGCAGTGCTCGACATGCTCGACACGTACGCCGACGACCCCGAGTACACCGGGATCTGGCCGCTCCAGTCCGACGTCCTGGACGTCGAGGTACGTGCTGCGCGCGGCCTGGTCGTGGTCGACATGAGCGGGATCGAGGGTCCAGGGGAGCCCGCGCTCGAGGACGAGGCAGCGATGGCGCTGCAGCAGCTCGTGCACACGGCAACCGCCGCGGCATCGCTGGACGGCGCCCCGATCACCAAGGTGGTCGTCAAGTCCCAGGGCGAGCGGATCACGCACCTCTGGGGTGCTGACGCCGACCAGCCGTTGAGCCGTGATCCGTACGTCCGGTCGCCGATCTGGATCCACGCACCGACGCAGGGCGACCGGGTGGACGGCGACGTGGTCGTGACCGGCACCGCGCAGTTCTACGAGAACCACGGCCAGTGGTCGCTCTACGACCGCGACCGGGTCGAGATCGACTCGGGGGTGACGTCGACGGACGGTGGCGCCGGCCTCTACCGCCCGTACACGATCGAGCTCGACACCCTGCCCGTGGGCCGCTACACGATCAAGGTGTACGACCTCGGCGGGCTCGGCCTGCCCGATCGCGGGCCGGTCGACACCAAGGAGTTCCGCGTGGTCTGAGCGACCGCGTCCACCAGCCGAAGAGCGCCCCCCGGTCGAACCTCGACCGGGGGGCGGCCGGGCGCCCTGCACCGGGCCCGGGCGGAGCGGGTTCGACCGGGCTGGAGGAACCCGCCGGGTGTCGGACCGGCAGATCGGCTGCAACGCGTGCCACGCTCAGGTAAACCTCGTGGAGGGGGTGCGCGTCGTAGGGGCGTGCAGCTGGTGATGGTGGCGAGCCCGGGAGGGCCAGCGGTGAGCACTGCGCGCGCCGCAGAGACGACCCAGCAGTGGGACGCCGACGAGGCCGTTACACAGCTGTACACGGCCCACTACCGGTCACTGGTCCGGCTCTCGGCGCTCATGCTCCGCGACTCGGCGGTCGCCGAGGAGGTCGTGCAGGACGCGTTCGTCGCGATGCACGGCAAGTGGCGCCGGCTCCGCGACCCGGACAAGGCGCTCGCGTACCTGCGCCAGACGGTCGCGAACCGGTCCCGCTCGGTGCTCCGGCGACGCGTCGTCGCCGACAAGCACCTGGCCCGGCAGACCGTGCTCGACACGGTCGCGAGCGCGGAGCACGGCGCCATGGCGACCGCAGATCGCGACGAGGTCATGATCGCCCTGCGGCGACTTCCGGACCGGCAGCGCGAGACGCTCGTCCTGCGCTACTACGGCGACCTCTCCGAGGCCGAGATCGCCGCCACGATGGGGATCAGCCGCGGCGCGGTGAAGAGCCACGCCTCGCGCGGCATGGCTGCTCTTCGTACGACGTTGGAGCGATCCGCATGACCGGCCGACCCGACGACGGGACCGACCCGCGCCTGGCCGACGCACTGCGCCGGGCCCTGGCCAGGAGCGCGGCCGAGGTCCAACCCGCCGGCGACGGGCTCACCAAGATCCGCATGCGCACCGCAGCCGCCCGACGCCAGCGCTGGCTCGTCCCGCTGGCCGCGACCACCGCAGCCGTCGTGGTCGGCGGTGGCGTCGCCTGGGCCGCCGGCTCGCTCGGTGACCGCGACGAGGCGCCGTTCGCCGGCCCGCCGACGACCTCCTCGTCGGCGACCCCGCCGACGTCGAGCCCGACGGCAACCGCGACCGCAGGTACGACGGAGGTCACGGTGCTGCCGATCCCGTCCGCGACGGTCCCGGTGTACTACCTGGGAGACCAACCCAGCGAGACCGGCATCCCGTTCTACAAGGTGTTCCGCGAGTTCCGTCGCCTACCCGCGGTGGACGTCAGCGACCGGGCGGAGCGGGTCCGGATCGCCGTCACCGAGATGCTCGCGAACGAGCCGCTCGACGACGACTACTTCGGCCCGTGGCCCCAATCTGCTGTCGTGCTGGACACGAGTGTCGACCCGGACAGCCGAGTCGTGACCGTCGACTTCACCGGGCTGGAGTGGACCGGCGTCCGTGCACCCGACGGCCGTCTCGTCCCGGAGATCGGCGAGGCCGTCGTCCAGCAGCTCGTCTACACGGCGACCGCGGCCGCGTCGAAGATCACCGCCGAGGACGAGTTCTCCGCCGCCGGCCTGCGGTTGCTGGTCGATGGCGAGCCGGTCGACGAGGTGCTCGGCGTCGACACGAGCGAGCTGCTCGTACGCGACCCAATGGGCTCGCAGGCGATCATCTGGATCACCGACCCCGAGCTGGGTGAGACGGTCGACGAGCCGTTCGCGGTGCAGCTGGTCGCGAACCTCTTCGAGGGGGGACCGGCCACCTGGGAGCTGAGCCAGGACGGCACGCTGGTCGCCGACGGGCTGACCTCGATGGGCGAAGGCGGCAAGTGGTTCCCGTACGAGTTCACGATCGACGAGAACCTCGAGCCAGGCACGTACGAGCTCCTCGTCTTCGACGCTGGGGGTCGTGGCGAGCGCGACCTCGCGCCGTACGACACGAAGACCTTCACCGTCGGGTAGCCCGTCCCGAGCGTCCTCACCAGCGGGTGCGCGAGAGGACGACGGCGGCAGCGACGACGCCGGCGGTGGACGTACGAAGCACCGATGGACCGAGGCGGACGGTCGTCGCGCCGGCGCCGCGGAAGTCGTCGAGCTCCCCCGGGGACAGCCCACCCTCCGGGCCGACGACCAGGACGACCTCACCGCTGGTCGGGAGCGGGTGCGTGCCGACGTGAGCACTCGCGTCCTCGTGGAGCACCAGCGCGCACGCAGCCGCCGAGAGCCGCGCGGCGACCTCACCGGTGGTCGCCAGCCGCGTGATCACCGGGAACCGGGCCCGGCGCGACTGCTTCGCGCTCTCCCGAGCGATCGACCGCCAGCGCTCCAGTGCACGGTCCCCTCGATCGGCGCGCCACTGGGTGACCGAGCGGGACGCCGCCCACGGCACGATCTCGTCGGTGCCGACCTCGGTCAGCACCTCGACCGCCCGTTCGCCGCGATCGCCCTTGGCAAGTGCCTGGATCACCACCACTCGCGGTTGGGGATCGAGCTCGAGGGCCCTCGACTGCACCAGGACGACGAGACCGTCGGCGGTCACGACGTCCACCAGGCATCGCACGCGTAGCCCGTCGCCGTCGACGAGGTCGAGCGCCTCACCCGGCGCGAGCCGGCGGACTTTCGCAGCGTGGCGCCCTTCGGGTCCGTCGAGCACGACCCGGTCGCCACCCTCGATCAGGCGCTTGGGTGCCAGGAATACGGGCGAGGTCGTCACGCAGTCATCCCACCTCGACCGGACCAGCCACCGTTACCTCCACCCGAGGCAACGCGTACTACTGGAGATGCCACTCGGCGGTGACGTCGACGCCGACGGTCTGGGTGCCCGGCTCCATCCCTGCATCCATCGATGTGGCCTGGAGGTGCGCCGAGCGCCGGCCAGCGATCCGGCCGCCGCCTTCGGCGAGGCTCACCAGCGGCCCGAGCGACCGGCCGGCGGCGTCGGCATAGACGCGCGCGACCCGCTCGGCCTCGGCCAGCGCGAGCCGCCGGGCGTCGTCC